>DATKLQ010000257.1:0-12790 GCA_035542335.1 Ignavibacteriaceae bacterium
CAGCGAGGCGTCTTCGGCAGCAAAGGAAATCCTTGAAGGAATTAAATTTGCCGCATCGGAATACAACAATCAGCATGAAGAAAAAATCGGGCTGTTAATAAGGGATACTAAAACGGACCCGGATGAGCTAAAAATAATTAAAGATGAATTTGAATCTTTGCCCGGCTTAAAATGTATTATAGGGCCTGTATTCAGCAACGAGGCAAGAACCGCGCTTCAAATTTTCAAAGGGACAGAGATACCGATTATCTCTCCGACCGCTACGGACTCCGATTTAACATCAATAAACGATTTTTTCTTTCAGGCTAACCCCCCTTTCGGAATCAGGGGCAAAATAATAGCTCAGTATATATACTATGTCGAGAATAAAAAAAAGATAGCCGTGCTTACTTCAAACGATGGATATTCGGTTCCGCTCTCTTCCAATTTTATAGAAGAATTTTCGAAGCTGGGGGGAGAAATAACTACTGTTGAAACATATAAAAGCAATTCATATGATTTCTCGAAGCAAGTATCCAATATCGCAAAAGATTCATTGGTCCTGGAGGGAATTTATATCCCTATAACAAATAAACTTGATGCGGCTCCCATCATTACGGAAATAGTTAAAAACAAGCTCAATGTGCCCATTTACGGTGACCAGGATTGGCTGCTTGCCAAAGGCTACAAAGCTTCTTCCGGATTTACAAATCAGCTTATTTTTTCATCCGATTATTTCATCGATTATAACAGCCAGGAATACCAGGAACTAAACCGTAATTTTTACAAGGTTTCGAAAACCGATGCAAACAGGAATGTTCTTTACGGATATGATACCGCACGGTACCTCCTGACTGTTTTAAGAAACAGTACCGGGGACGGGAGGGCGATAAAAAATAAAATGGAATCGGGAATCACTGGTATGGGCTTTCATAATAATATTTCTTTCAATGAAAACAGGATAAACCGATTTTTAAATATAATCCGCTTTAAGGATGATAAATTTGAGCTGATCGATAAATTTCAGGCAGGAATATGAACTTCAGAAATATAAAACAAGGGAGGAATTATCTCTGTAGTAAAAGATCTTCCGCCGGATGACAGGCCCCGCGAAAAGCTAATAATGCGCGGCGCACAAAACCTAACCGATGCTGAATTAATTGCAATTTTATTAAGGACGGGGAAAAAGGGAAAATCGGTCATTGAGCTTTCCCAAGAATTAATAAACAAGCATTCAAATTTAGGACTTCTCGCCTCTGTAGCTTCATCCACGCTGATGAAATTCGACGGAATCGGGAGGGACAAAGCAGCTACCCTGCAGGCAGCATTTGAATTGAGCAGACGAATTCAATCAAAATCTAAATGGTTTTCCGAAACCCGGATTACTTCCCCGCAAAACATAGCGGATATTTTTGCGCCGATTTTAAGAGATGAGCTGAGGGAGAAGTTCATTGTAGTATGTCTTAATTCGGCAAATAAGATTATTAAGCACGAAACAATCTCTGTAGGCAATTTAAATTCCAGCGTAGTTCATCCCAGGGAGGTATTCAAATCGGCAATCGAAAACAGCTCCGCAAGCATTATACTTGTGCATAATCATCCCAGCGGAAACTGCGAGCCCAGCAAAGAGGATATATCAATTACAAAGAAATTAGTTGAAGCAGGCAAATTGCTCGACATCCCTGTTTTCGATCATGTTATACTTGCAGGGAATAATTTTACAAGTTTTGTGGACAAAAAGCTCATTTAAGTTTGTTACAGGACAATAACTTTAATTAAAAAACATTGCAGAACTTGTATTTTTTTGCTGAATTTATTATATAGATAGGTCATTTTATTATGACCTATTCAATATACTTGTTTAAGGTAAAGGCAATTTTACTTAAACAGCTATATTAAAGAAGGCAAAATACTTTTTCGGTAATCCTATAAAACAAATAATCTTAGGGAGGTTATAATATGAAGTTAATTAAATTGGTCGGGAACTCATTGATCATTGCAGCATTTGCTGCAAGCGCTGGTATGCTAAGCGGATGCGGCGGAGTTGATGAGGCACAGATGGCTGAACTTAACAACCTTAGAAGTGAAGTCGCTGCACTCGAGCAGGAAGCCAATTCTTTGAAAGAAGAAAGAGGTAATTTGGAGAAGGAAATGGCTGAGAAAAATGCTCAGCTCCAGAAATGCGCTCAGGATAAAGAGACTACCCAAAGCAATCTGGAAAAACTTCCTAAATAACGAATTAAAAATCAAAGAAATTGGAGGAAAATTTTATGAAATTAAATAATTTATTAATTGCAATTTTAAGCCTGCTTCTCTTTTTCTCTGTTAATATAATCGCCCAAGAAGAAGGACAGGAAGAAAAAGAAATGACGGAGGATGAATGGGAAGCCGAAATGGCAAGCCTCAGAAGCCAGCAGGAATCTTTAACAGCCGAAGTTAATACTTTACACCAAGATGTCGATAAACTAAAAGGCACCCAGGTACAAAGTATGGAAGACTGCATGAATGAGCTTTATGCAATGGTCGGCGCTACAAAAGCCGATATAGACAATTTTAGAAATGCAGTTAGCGAACTCGACGGTAAAATAAGAAGGAAAGAAGGTCCAAAAGCCGACAGGCAAAAAGATCTCGACGCATTAAAAATGAATAAAATAAGTGCACTGCCGGAATTTTTTGATAAGGTTCATACCCAGATGCAGAGTGCTTTGGATGCATGGGTTGAAGCTCCGACAGCAATCGAATATACCGTTGTAAGGGGTGATCATCTCTGGGGTATTGCACGGAAACCGCAGCATTATGGAAACGGCTTTGCCTGGCCGGTAATCTACAGAGCTAACCGCGATAAGATTAAAAATCCGGATTTAATTTATCCGAAACAGGTATTTACCGTTCCTCCATTGACTGAAGAAGAAAAAGAGAAATACGAGAAAGCTAGAGCAAATTATAAACCTGCCCCGGTCCAATAAGCGAGCAGCTTTATATATTGAGCATTTGATTAATTAAATAACGGCCCTTGTCATATTTATATGATGAGGGCTTTTTTTATTATAAAAGGATAATGATGACGGCAATAGAAAAAAGGATTACGCTTGAAAATACGGATATGTTTTCCCTCCTGGGAATGAATGATAACAATTTGAAACTGCTGGAGGACAGGTTTAATTCAACCATAACCGTAAGAGGGGATAATATAATGATAAAGGGTGTTAAAGAGGAAGTGGAGACTATTGAAAAGGTTTTCAAAGAGATGGCATATGTATTAAATACAAACGGGAAATTAAAACCCTCGGATATAGAAACTATACTCGATTTAACTGTTGAGGGGAAAGAGATTATTTCGGAAAAAGAATATGATGCTATCGTTCTATATACAAAAAATGATGTAGTCAAAGCAAAAACCCCCGGGCAGCAGAAATACTTAGAGACTGCCGGCAAAAACGATATCTGTTTTGCTATAGGTCCGGCCGGGACCGGCAAAACATATTTGGCTGTTGCCATGGCTGTTTCTGCACTAAAGAAAGGAATAGTTAATAAGATTATCCTGGCACGCCCTGCCGTAGAAGCCGGTGAAAGCCTTGGTTTTTTACCGGGGGACTTCCGTGAGAAAATAGATCCCTATCTTCGCCCGCTTTATGATGCGCTGGAAGAAATGATTCCGTCTGAAAAGCTGCGATCTTATTTGGAGAAAAAGACCATAGAAATAGTTCCCTTAGCTTATATGCGGGGTAGAACGCTAAACAACGCGTATGTAATTCTAGATGAAGCGCAGAATGCAACTGCGATTCAGATGAAAATGTTTTTAACTAGGCTCGGCGTCAGCTCCAAGGCGATCATTACAGGGGATATTACACAAATAGATCTCCCGGCAAGAACCGTCAGCGGCTTAATCCAGGCAAGGGAAATATTAAGCAACATAGAAGGCGTGGGATTTGCGTATTTCGAGAAATCCGATGTGGTGAGGCATAAACTTGTGAAAGATATTATTGATGCATATGAAAAGCATGATAAATAAATGAATTCTATTCTTTTCTTAAAATCCTCTTGCTTTCATCCCAGAATTTATCCATATCTGCTAACGAGCAATCCTTTAATTCCCGTCCCGAATCGGCAATTTTTTTCTCCACATAATTAAATCTATTAATAAATTTCCTGTTTGTTCTGCGTAATGCATTTTCCGGATTAATCCCTAAAAACCTGGAGTAATTAACCAAAGCAAAAAATACATCCCCGATTTCGTCTTCCAATTTTTTATTGGAATCATTTTCCACTCCTCTTTCTCCTTCTCTTTCTCTCAATCTTTCCTGCATTTCCTCAATTTCCTCTATAACTTTTTTCCAGACCTCCTCCTTCTTCTCCCAATCAAAACCTACTTTTGATGCTTTCTCCTGAAGCCGGAATGCTCTCTGAAGCGATGGAAGCTCTTTTGGAACTCCTTCCAAAACCGATTCCCTTCCTTCGGAAAGCTTAATGGCCTCCCAATTTTTTTTAACTTCTTCAGGCCCTGAAACCTTTACCTCTCCGAATACATGCGGGTGTCTCCTGATTAGCTTATCCTTAATTGATTCTATAACCTCTTCCAATTTAAACTTACCCTCTCCCTCCGCAATCACCGAATGAAAAACTACATGCAGAAGCAAATCGCCCAGCTCTTTTTTCAACTCATCATAATCTTTATTATCTACCGCCTCAACAACTTCATATGCCTCTTCAATAGTTGCAGACTTAATTGAATCGTTCGTCTGCTCCCTGTCCCAAGGGCATTCTTTCCTTAATCTTTTAACAATATCAACAAAACCGTTAAACTTTTCTTCAATCATACTATTTCCTTTTAAATTGATATTTTGCATTAAGCTTTTTCAAATTTAATAAAACTTCAATTAAGAAGGAGTTAAGATGGTTGAAGAAAGAATCAAAGAACTCGGATTCGATTTCCCTGAGACAGCAAGGCCGCTGGCAGTGTATGTTCCCGCAGTGTTTGCAAACAATTTTGTATTTACTGCAGGTCAAATTCCTTCGGTGAAAGGAGAATTGAAATACAAGGGGAAACTCGGCAAAGAATTAAAAGAAGAAGAAGGGAAAAAAGCCTCTGAAATCTGTATTTTAAATTGCCTGGCAGCCGTTAAACGGGTAGTAGGCAATCTGGATAGAGTTGAACAGATAGTAAAGGTGAGTGTATTTGTTAATAGCTCGGAGGGGTTTACAAATCAGCCGGAAGTGGCTAACGGGGCTTCGGAACTGCTTGAAAAAATTTTCGGTGAAAAGGGGAAACATGCCCGCAGTGCTATAGGAGTAAGTGAACTTCCGCGGAATGCCGCAGTAGAAATTGAAATGATATGTAAGATTTCCTAATCTAAACTTTTATAAAGTTTAATGCCTCTTTAAGCTCCTTAACAAGAGCTATTGAATTCCGGTAGCTGCCGTTTGTGTTCATTAATGATTTAATAACCGCGCTTCCGACGATAACACCGCTGCAGTACGGGGCAAACATTTTCACATCTTCCGGCGAGGAAATTCCGAAACCGATTAGAAGCGGATTTTTGGTTACCAGGCCGGAAACTTTTTTCAGCTGTTTTTGTATTTGGGATTTATCGGAAAGATGCTTACCTGTTGTACCGGTCATGCTTACATAATAGAGAAATCCTTTGCTCAGCTCATCAAGCATTTTAATTCTTTCATCAGGAGTAGTAGGAGTTGCCAAAAGGACTATATCAAGATCAGTGAATGAGCTGTTAAAAAAATTATAATATTCATCGATGGGAACGTCGGGAATAATTAATCCGTTTACTCCGCTTTTTTTTGCATCGGATGCAAATCTATTCAATCCATATTTTAAAACAGGATTGGCATATCCCATCAGAATCAACGGTTTATCCGATTTTTCTCTTATTTTTTCCACAAAAGATAAAGCGGCTTGAATATTAATCCCCTGCTGAAGCGCTTCAAATGATGAATGCTGGATAGTGGGCCCGTCCGCCAAAGGATCGCTGAACGGGAAGCCTATCTCAAGAATATCAGCCCCTGCATCTAAAACATCCAGGGACATCTGGACAAAATTTTCCTTATGAGGAAATCCGGCCGTTAAAAAAACCGAAAGGACTTTTTCATTCTTATTGTTTTTTTCTTTAATGAAATCTGAAATATATGACAATGTTACTCCCTTAATAAATTCTTTTTTTAATTACTAAAACTGGCGGAGCCAGAACCAAGCTTTGGAAATCCAGTTAGGTAACAAACGTTAAACCTTTTGCGTGAAATTCAAATTTAAAAATCACAAATTCCAAATAATGCTCAATAACCAAATTAAAAATCCCAAACTCAAAGAATTACTGATTGAGAATTGATTATTGAAAATCGAGTATTGAATATTATTTATCTTTTGTTATTTGTCTTTTGTTATTTGTGTAATGTTATAAATTTCCGTTTAGCTTTTCTTTTATTGTATTCAGATCCTTATCTCCCCTGCCGCTTATATTGACAACAATAATATCCTCTCTTTTTGTTTTCGGCATAAGATATTCCAGATATGCAACCGCATGGGCAGTTTCCAAAGCGGGAATTATTCCTTCATATATCGATAAAAGCTTGGTAGCTTTTAAAGCTTCATCATCGGTAACTGAACCATAATTCACAAGCAATTCATCTTTTAGGAAACTATGCTCCGGTCCTACACCGGGATAATCCAAGCCGGCGGAAATTGAATGGACAGGAGCAACCTGTCCAAAATCATCCTGGATTAAGTAAGTCTTCATCCCGTGAAAAATTCCTTCCTTACCCAATGAAAGAGTAGCACTGTGCATATTGGTATCGAGGCCTAATCCGGCCGCTTCAATACCAATTAGCTTCGAACTAGAATTTATAAACGGATAAAAAATGCCGATCGAATTGCTCCCTCCTCCAACACAGGCAAGAATATAATCAGGTAACTTACCTTCCGCTTCAAAAATCTGCTGCTTCGTTTCAATACCTATTACCGATTGAAAATCCCTTACAATTAAGGGATAAGGATGAGGCCCCACTACTGATCCGATTATATAATGCGTATCATTTACATTGGTAACCCAATCCCGTATGGCTTCATTTGTCGCATCCTTTAAAGTCCGGCTCCCCGATTTAACAGGAACGACCTCAGCGCCCAGCAGCCTCATTCTAAAGACATTCAAACTTTGGCGCTCCATGTCAACTTCTCCCATATACACGACACATTTGAGCCCGAACTTGGCTGAAACGGTAGCCGATGCAACTCCATGCTGCCCTGCACCCGTTTCGGCGATTATCCGTTTCTTGCCGAGTTTTTTTGCTAGCAGAATCTGGCCGAGGGTGTTATTTATTTTATGTGCGCCGGTATGGCAAAGATCTTCCCTTTTGAGATAGATCTTTCCTTTTCCATAAAACTTTGTTAGGTTTTCGGCAAATGTTAAAGGTGTGGGTCTGCCTGTATAATTTTTATGAAGGAGATTTAACTCTTTAATAAATGAAGGATCATCTTTTAAGGCAAGATAAGTTTCCTCCAGTTCTTTTAAGGGAGTGATTAAAGTTTCGGGAACATATTTGCCGCCGTATTTCCCGAACTTCCCTTTCTCATCGGGCAAATTATAATTAATTAAGCTGTGCATGCAATTCTATTCTTTTATTTACAATAGGAGCAAGCTGTTCGATCTTCTCCAGCAGCAGCTTAAAATTTTTGGGAGTTAACGATTGAAATCCGTCGGATAAGGCTTTATCGGGATGATTATGTACTTCGATCATAATGCCGTGCGCACCGCAGGCTACCGCAGCCATTGCCATTGCCGGAACTTTATCCCAAATGCCTATACCATGAGAAGGATCTACGATGATAGGAAGATGAGAATGCTTTCTTACGACCGGAATAGCATTTAAGTCTAGTGTATTTCTTGTTTGAGTTTCAAAAGTTCTAATTCCTCTTTCGCAGAGTATGACCTTATAATTTCCTTGAGCGAGAATATATTCCGCACTCATAAGAAGATCCTCAATGCTTGCAGCTAGTCCCCGTTTTAAAAGTACGGGATTTGAAAGTTCGCCAACTGCTTCAAGAAGAGAGAAGTTCTGCATATTTCTTGCACCAACTTGTACGATATCTGCAATCGCGGCAATTAAGGGAAGAGTGTTAGTATCTTTTGCCTCGGTCACAATCATCATCCCAAGCTCTTTCTTAACATCGGCAAGGTATTCCAAACCTTTTTCTTTCAGTCCCTGGAATGAATACGGACTTGAGCGGGGTTTATATGCGCCGGCTCTAAAAAATCTTATACCCATTTCCTTAAGTTCTCCGGCAATATCGAATACCTGCTGCCTGCTTTCAACGGAACATGGCCCGGCAATCACGGCAAGCTCTTCACCCCCGATTGTTCTTCCTTTAAAATTAATTACGGTATCTTCAGATTTTACTTCCCTGCTTACCAATTTATAAGGCTTGGAAACTCTATAGACTTCTTCAACCGAATTCATGATCAGAAATTCCTCTTCTGTTAATGCGGTAGTCTGACCTGTAACACCGATTGCCAGCTTTTCCGAACCCCATATTTCATGGAACCTGCATCCTTTTGAAAGAATTTTCTGTCTTACGTTTTCAATATCTTCTTTGGGTGCAGTAAGTTTCATCATTATTACCATTTTATCTCCTTAGTTGGTTTATTTTTTTAAAAAACTCAGAAATTTTTTGTCCATCTTTCTTGCCCGGTTCTTTTTCAACGGAAGAGGAGAGATCCACAGCCCGAGGTTTTATCCTTTTGAAAATATATTCAATATTTTCCGAAGATACACCACCGGACAAGATTATTTTTTCTCTCAAAGCCAAAGGTATTTTCTCCCATTCAAAACTTTTCCCGGTACCGCCGTATGCTTCCGGAGAATATGAGTCGAACAGGTACGAGGCATTTTCATAACAGCTCAAAACCGAATAATCAAAATTCCCATTAATTCTAAAAGCTTTTATAACCGGGAATTCAATCTCCGTAATAGAATCGGGAGTTTCCTCTCCAGAAAGCTGCACCGCATTCAATTTTGCTTTAAATGCGGCATCATTAATAAATTCGGTATTTTCATTCACAAACACCCCGACTTTAAAAGTAAAGGGGGACAATTTTTCAACAATTTTATTTGCATCTTCCGGATTTATATACCTCCTGCTCTTTTTATAAAAAATAAAACCTAATGCATCGGCTCCTGAACTTTCGCAAAGCAGTGCGTCTTCAATATTGGTTATGCCGCAGATTTTAACTTTCAAAACGGCACCACTCCTTTAATTCTATTAGTTTAGAGCTGATATCTTTTGCTTTCATTAAATATTCGCCGACCAATATTGCGTCGGTCCGGTTTTCTTTTAAAAATTTGACATCATCTTTAGTTTTTATTCCACTTTCGGAAACAATAAAGATTTCCTCGGGAAGCTTTGCGGATAATCCGGCAGTTGTTTCAAGATCAACTGAAAAATCTTCAAGGTTCCTGTTATTAATCCCTATCAGGTTATTCAACCTAAAATCAATCTTATCCAGCTGATCTTTAGAATGCATCTCCAGTAAAACCTCAACCCCTGCTTCTGCAGCCGCGTAAGACAATTCATTGATCTGATTTTTTGTAAGTGCTTCAGCAATCAGCAGAATGATATCAGCACCGTGGGCTTTCGATTCAAATACCTGGTATTCATCTATTATAAAATCTTTACGCAGCAAAGGAGCCTGCTTATCTTTTGCTATCTCGGATAAAAATTTAAGTTTACCTTGAAAGAAATTACTATCAGTTAAAACTGAAACCGCCTGCACTTCTTCTTTAAAGTAAATATCCGCAATTTTTTTATGATTAAAATCTTCTCTTATTAGTCCCTTCGAGGGGCTGGCTTTTTTAATTTCTGCTATTATTGAAATGCTGCCGTTTTTCCTTAAAGATTCGGTAAAACAAAGGGATTTCTTTTCAAAGAATTCCATCTCTCTAAATGAATTAAAAGTAAATTTTTTCCGCAGGCCCGATACCTCAATTTTTTTTGCTTCTAGTATTTGATTCAGAATGTTCATTTATTTTAAAGATATAAATTATGCTGCACGTTTACCGAATTCTCTCAGTTCATTAAGTTTATTCAAGGCAGCCCCAGAGAAAATAGATTCCTCCGCCGCCTTCTTGCATTCATTAAGATCATTGGACATACCTGCACAAAAAAGTGCGAGTGCTGTATTGGCTGCAATAGTGTGAAAGGCTCCGTTCCTTGTTTTATTCTCAAACACTTCAAGGATTATCCGGGCATTAATTTCGGGGGTATCGCCCGCTATCTGCTGTTCGCTTATTAAAGGATAATCAAATGTCTCATTTGATATATTGTAACTCTTAATTTCCGAATATTTGTTGTATTCATAAATTATAGTTGAATCGCCGAGATAAATTTCATCGTATCTGTCGTTGGAGCAAAGGAAACAGACTTTATCAAGCTCCAAAAATTTTGCAGCTTCCGACATTGTTTTTGCAGCCGCAGAGCTGAATGTGCCTATTATCTGCTTTTTCACACCGGCGGGATTTGTTAAAGGGCCGAGCATATTGAAAACGGTTTTTATTCCAAGCTCTTTCCTGACCGTCGCTGCATACTTCATTGCGGGATGATAGAGGGGAGCAAATAAAAATGCTATGCCTATTTGGTTTAAAGCCTGCTCGGATTGTTCCGGTGACAGATTAATATTAATTCCCAATTCCTGCAGGACATCGGCGCTGCCGCACTTGCTGGAGATCGATCTATTTCCATGCTTTGCAACTTTAACCCCCGCACCCGCCGCTGCGAATGCAGTTGCAGTGGAAATATTGAAAGATCCGGATCCGTCTCCCCCTGTACCGCAGACATCGATCGCATTTTCATCGGTGCAGTTGATTTTTATGCCTTTATCCCTCATAGCTTTGGCGAATCCCGCAACCTCTTCGGGGGTTTCTCCTTTAGATTTAAGCGCAATCAATAACCCGGCAAGATGAGAGTTGTTAACACCGCCGCTCATTATTGCACTCATTAATGCAAAAGATTCGTTAAACGACAGATTCTCTTTTGCAACTATTCTTTCCAAATATTCTTTCATTTTACTGCTCCAGCCAGTTTTTTATAATATTTTTTCCTTCATCGGTTAAAATTGATTCGGGATGAAACTGAATTCCCTCAACAGGATGTTCTTTATGCCTAATGCCCATAATCACTCCATCATCTGTTTCCGCGGAAATCTCGAGAACATCAGGCAGACTGTCTCTATCGATTATTAAAGAATGATACCTTGTTGCCGGAAACTTTTGCGGAATACTTTTAAATATTGTCTTCTCGTCGTGGTTGATAAATGAAGTTTTCCCGTGCATTAAAACAGGAGCTTTAACTACTTTTGCTTTGTAGGCTATTCCCATTGCCTGGTGCCCAAGGCATACGCCGAGAATGGGTGTGGTTTTTCCGAATTCTCTTATTGCAGTCAAGGTTACCTTGGAATCCTCAGGTTTACCGGGACCGGGTGAAATTAAGATTTTATCCGGCTTAAGCGCTGAGATTCCATCTCCATCTATCTCGTCATTCCTTTTTACGATAAGCTTGTTTCCGTTGAAATTACCGACAAGCTGGACTAGGTTATACGTAAATGAATCGTAATTATCAATTACCAGGATTTTCATCTATCACCTCCGCATATTTTAATGCATTAATCATCGCAGCAGATTTATTTCTAATTTCTTTTGCTTCCAGTTCCGGCCTGCTGTCTGCAACAATGCCGGCGCCCGCCTGCCAGTAAATCTCTTCCCCTTTTGCAAATAAAGTTCTAATCGCGATACACATATCAAGGTTCCCGGAAAAATCAAAATAGCCGACTGCACCTGCGTAAACGTTTCTCGCAGCCTTTTCATATTGATCTATAAGCTGTATTGCACGGATCTTTGGTGCACCTGTAACTGTCCCGGCCGGGAAACATGCCATAAGAGCATCAATCGAATCTTTATCATCGGCAAGCTCTCCTTCCACCTTGGAAACCATATGCATAACATGCGAATACCTCTGCACTTTCATATTCTCGGTTACTTTTACAGTGCCGTATTTACATACTCTGCCTAGGTCATTTCTTCCGAGGTCTACCAGCATTACATGCTCAGCACGTTCTTTCGGATCATTTACAAGTTTCTCTTCCAGCCGGTTATCATCTTCCAAATTTTTTCCTCTTTTCCTGGTGCCGGCAATCGGAAGCACCTGGGCTCTCCTGTTTTTTACTTTTAAAAGATCTTCAGGTGAAGTTCCGATAATCGTAAAGCTATTTTCAAACTCAAGGAAGTACATATAAGGTGAAGGGTTTATAATTCTTAAAGCCCGGTAAACGTTTAAAAGATCCCCTCTATATTTTGCTGAAAATCTTTTTGAGAGAACTATCTGAAAAATATCCCCTTCGGTAATATTATTTTTACCTGCTTCTACTTGCTTATAAAACTCATCGGGATCAAAATCTTCAAGTATTTCCCCCGGTATTAAAAAATCAGTCGAATAATTTATCGGTTTTTTCAGCTCCTGGCGGAGCTTAAACAGATTATTCTTTGCTTTTCTGTAAGCTCCCTCAAGATTTGTATCTTTTTCAATTAAAACATTGCAGATAAGAATTAATTGATGTTTGTGATGATCAAAGGCGAGTACAGTATCATAAATTCCGAAGATTGAATCGGGGCTATCAAATTCTTCCGAATTAAACTTGATGACCTGTTCAACTATCGATATATTTTCATAACCCAGATATCCGACAATCCCTCCAGTAAAATCCGGCAGCCCCTCGATTTTAGGCTGCTTGTATTTTTTGATCTCTTCCCTGAT
>DATKLQ010000258.1:0-3636 GCA_035542335.1 Ignavibacteriaceae bacterium
TCCAATCATTCAATCCGCTGTTCCAATGTGCAATTTCCCTCATAAAAAAATCAAATAGGAATTCAACTGGAATTTTACCCTTTTTACATTCAAGAAGAATAGGTTAAGGGACTGTAGATGTCCGCTTAATGCTTCCGCTTAATAAGCATGGAGAAGATGGCATAGTGAGATACTAAAAGAGCAGGCATGTAGAAGGTGGGTATAAACCAGAATGTGCCCAGCCTATATTGCGTTATATCAATTATATAAAATTGAATCCATGCATAAATTATTAATACGGCCCCTATAATATTAAAGATCCAGACAAGATAGACTGTCCCCCTAATCTGTGCAGTCAATCCTACTAGGCAGACCACAGCCAGGGCGGCTATAAAATATTCTCCGAAAGCATATTGTGTTATAAATGGACTGGATATGTTGGAATCTACAATGGAAGGGATAAGTATTGTCAGACCGATATGCCTGAATGAATGAATAAAAAGCATAAATACAAGAGCCTGAGCAACACGCAGATTAGATAACCTAGGGCTTATATACCATTTCATTATCAGGAAATAGACAATTAAGCTAAGCAGTATCTGTAAGCTGAAAATCTGCAAATTGCTCATTTAAAATGCCCTCCTGAATAATGCTGCATAATATTTCCCTTTTAAGGAAATATTTAAAAAACGGATTTAAATATAATTATTTTTTATTTGTGCAGGGATTGAAATGGGAGTTGAAGTAATTAAAAAATTATGAAAAATCCGGGAGAACATTCTCCCGGACTCCGTAAATTTCTTTGTACAATGATTTTTTCTATTTATCCTTATTATCCATATCTTTATCGTTCATTGTATTATTATTCGTACCGTTTTCCATCTGCATCCATGGATTCATATCACTATTCCAGGTTTCCGCTTTAATCTTCAGTGTGCCGTCATCCTCTTTCTGGTATACGGTCAGGTATTTCCCATGATCATTGATAGGTTCTTTCTGGTTCGGCATCTCCATAGTAATTTTGTATGTACCTACTTCATAAACCAGGTTCCCGCTCCCGAATACATCCGAAGTTTGCAGGTCAAAAGAAGTTATCTTCTGCCCCGATTTCTCATCTTCCATCGATTGTTTTTCGATGGCATCTTTTCCTCTAAGCATCTTCTGGTAGCTGGGCAGAGAAATTGCGTCTTCAGCATAATATTTTAATGCTCCTTTATAATCTCCGCTTACCATGTATTTCTCAAGTTCCTTATTAATATCATCAATCATCTGCTTGTCCTTCGACATATCGGGTTGAGCAGAAGCTTTGTATGTAATAAGAGACATAAAAAACAGAACGAGAACGCATACGAGTGCAGATCTTTTCATATAACCTCCATTTATTTTAAAATATGAACACAGCTGCCTGGCAGAGATAAAATGGTTTAGAGCTTTTTCCAATTTCTGCGGGGCATTTTTTAAGTTTGTTTTAAAAGGAAGAACAAAAGGAACCGGATTGTCAGTAGAATAGAAATCCGCATCAAAGATATTTAATACGCATGTTATCAGTCAAGAGGAATTATTTTTATTTATATTTCATGATATTTTTATCACACAGCTTAAAATTTTTTTGCTCAAAGGGATATTAAAAAATTATATAAAGGAGAATGCTTTGGAAAAAACGACTGTAAAAATGGGACGAAGGAAAAGGATTGTATTAATTGCGCATGATAATATGAAGCTCGATCTCCTTGAATGGGCAAAGAACAACAGGGCGGCCTTAATGAAAAATAAGCTTTTCGGGACCGGTACAACCGGCAAGCTGTTGTCGGATGAGTTGGAACTCTCTATAACCAGGTTTAAAAGCGGACCTCTTGGCGGAGATCAGCAGGTAGGGGCAAAAATCGCCGAAGGTGTAATAGATTTCCTTATTTTCTTCTGGGATCCCCTTGAACCCCTTCCGCATGACCCGGATATCAGAGCACTTCTAAGAATTGCAGTTTTCTATAATATTCCTATTGCATGCAACCGGTCCACGGCAGATTTTTTATTCTCCTCTCCCCTGATGTTTAAAATATATAAGCGTAGGCTGCCGGATTATTCGGGCAGAATGATTAAAGTCAGAGGAGGGAAATCGGTTATGAAAATTTAACAGGCTCCGATTCGTCTTTTATTTGAATTAAAAAATTTATTTAACAATTTTATTTTTTAATGAATACTGTTGAACTCATCAGAAAAAAAAGAGACGGAGATAAGCTCAGTAAAGAGGAAATAAAATTTTTAATCTCCGCTTTTACCAGGAATAAAATCCCTCAGTATCAATTCTCGGCTTTTTTAATGGCAGTCTATTTTAAAGGTATGAGTGTTGAAGAAACTTCTTATCTGACTGAAGCAATGCTGAACAGCGGGAAAATTGCAGATCTTTCTTCAATAAAAGAAAGTAAAATTGATAAACATTCAACTGGCGGAGTGGGGGATAAAACTTCATTGATCATTGCACCGGTTGCAGCTGCTGCCGGCATTAAAGTTCCGATGATTTCAGGAAGGGGATTAGGGCATACGGGCGGAACCCTCGATAAGCTTGAATCAATCCCCGGATTTAAGACAAGTTTAACACTCGGTAAATATAAAACAAATATTAAGAAATGCGGGGCCGTTTTAATCGGGCAAACGAAAGATATAGCTCCTGCCGATAAGTTAATTTATTCCCTGCGTGATGTAACAGCTACAGTGGAATCGATTCCATTAATAACAGCTAGTATTATGAGTAAGAAGCTGGCAGAAGGGATCGATGGATTAGTGCTGGATATTAAAACCGGCAACGGTGCATTTATGAAAGACCAAAAAGATTCTGAAACGCTTGCCTTATCTTTAATTAAAACGGCTAATGATTTCGATAAGAAGGTAATTGCTTTTATTACCGATATGAACCAACCTTTGGGAAATTATATCGGAAACTGGCTCGAGGTATTCGAATCGATAAAAGCTCTCCAAGGAGATTATCCAAAAGATTTGATGGAATTAAGTATAACCTTATCCGGAGCAATGATCTTTCTTGGGGGAAAGGCCGAATCGCTGGAAGAAGGAAAGGAAATTTCATTCAAATTAATCAAAAACGGAAAGGCATTAGAAAAGTTTCTCGAAATTGTAAAGCTGCAGGGGGGTGATTTAAAATTCGTTAAGCATCCTGAAAAGTACCCAAAACCAAAAGAGACTGAAAAAATCATTGCAGAAGAGAGCGGTTACTTAAATGAAATAAATACATTTGAGCTTGGTGTTGCCGCAGCAGAGCTGGGAGCAGGAAGAAAAACTTTAAACGATAAAATTGATCCTAAAGCCGGCATAATTTTTAAATTTAAACTCGGCGAAAAAGTTAAAAAAGGAACAGTAATCGCAGAACTTTACTCCGAGTCTCAATCAAAAATCAAAAACGCAAAAAAGAGATTTCAGAATATTTTAAAGTATTCTGGCGAACAGGTGAATGCACCTCAGCTGATAAAAAAAGTGATTCAGTAAGGGATTCATTTACTTTTTAAGATATCCCTGATTTCAGTAAGCAAAACCTCTTCCTTTGAAGGAGCGGGAGGCGCAGGTTTCTCTTCTTCTTTTTTCTTCATCATATTTAATATTTTTATAAGCATAAAAACTACAAAAGCAATTATAATAAAATCGATTGAA
>DATKLQ010000259.1:0-3823 GCA_035542335.1 Ignavibacteriaceae bacterium
CGTCTGCATCCCAGCCCATCAGGGTAGGAAGGTCGTAAGCTACCGATAGGCCGGTCTGGCCATGGCTGAGCAGGTAATGAAAGCGCCGGTTCGTATCTTCGGGCGTGCCGAATCCTGCAAACTGCCGCATAGTCCAGATCCTCCCCCTATACCCGCTTGCATGGATTCCTCTTGTAAACGGGTACTGCCCGGGAAAACCAAGATCATTCAGGTAATCAATATTTTCCACATCATCAGGCGTATACAGCGGCAATATATCCTCGCCGCTTACAGTTGTAAATTTCATTCCGGTTTGGGGAGCAGAATTTAATTTTTTCAGGTAATCGGCTTTTTTTCTCTGATATTCTTCATTATTCATAATAATCCTTATATATTTAGTTCTTATGAAACTAACCCCGGTAAACGGGCATCTTATTTACCTTTTGGGTAAATTTTTAATTATTGGTCAAGAATAAGAATAAAACAATTTTATCTCAGGATCTGCCGAACCTCCGGTCGAATTCATCGAGGGAAATTTTAACTACTATCGGCCGTCCATGCGGACAAACATAGGGCATCGATGTAGCAAAGAGCTGATCAATAAGCAGCCTCATCTCTTTTTCGGAAAGCTTGTCGCCGGATTTAATAGCAGTTTTGCAGGAATATGATTTTGCAACGTTATCGGTCTCATCCAGTTTTTTCTCCCTCTGGTTCGCTGCATATTCATCGATTATCTCCAGAAGCACTTTCTCTTCCGAGCCCGGCTTCACATCATCGGGTACGCCTTCAATCACAATTGTATTTTTGCTGAAGAATTTTACCTCGAAACCGAGCTTAACCAAAAAAGGATTAAGCTCTTTTATAAGGGAATAAATCCCCGGATTCAGCTCCAGAGTTTTAGGGAAGAGAAGATGCTGCGCAAACGGGAGATCGGCTTCAAGCCTGGCTAATGCTTTTTCATAAAGAACCCTTTCGTGGGCCACGTGCTGATCGATGATCATTAAGCCGGATTTAATCTGTGAAAGAATATACCTGTTGTGAAGCTGAATTATAAAGCTGGTTTCCTGCGAAGATGCACCCGCTGCCGCGGCCTCGGTTTTTGTGGTGTGTAAAACTTCCTTTTTATCTTTTTCAGCAAAAGGATGAGAAGGAGAGCTATCCCCGCTTTTCTTCAAATCACTAGTAATGCTGCTGAAAATTAAATCTATATCTTCATCGGAGAACTTGATATGAGCGGCCGCTCTTCTCTCACTTTCCTTCTGCAGAAAAGGTCTGTCGGAGAAGTCGTTTTTCTGAATTTTATGGAAATTATTAAACTTCAGTTTTTCCGCATCGGTCAGGCCCTGATCAGTTCCGGGCAGAGAAACAAAGGACATTGAGGGCACCAGGTCATGCATCCCTAATCCTTTCCTAACCACAGCAAGCAGAAAAGAATAAATATCTTTTTCGTTTTCAAATCTTACTTCAAGCTTTGACGGATGAACATTAACATCTATCCGTGACGGATCCAGGTCAAGGAAAAGAATGAAGAAAGGGTAATCTCCTTTTTCGAGGATATTTTCAAAAGCCGTAAAAACCGCGTGATTAAGCTGTTTGCTTATTACATAGCGGTTGTTCAGGAATATATATTGCTCTCCCTTGCTTTTCTTTAACAAGGTCGGTTTACCTACATAACCGGTAACATTAAGGAATTCGGTTTTTTCTTCAACCGGTATCAAAGCATCCAGCATGTTATCCGCGAAAACCTGTTTAATTCTTTCTTCCAGCGATCCTTCGGCATAAACGAATATTAAATCGTCTTCATTATACAATTTGAAATTAATTTCAGGGTGACTTAAAGAGATTTTATTGAATGTATCGATTATATGCTTTAATTCGGTCGCATCGGATTTTAAAAAATTTCTGCGGGCCGGGACATTATAAAAAAGATTTTTTACAGTAATGCAGGTACCTTTCGGAAATGAACCTTTTTCCTTTTTGATGACGCCGTTCTCTTCAAGCCTTAAAAATGTCCCGATTTCCCGATCCCTTGTTTCGGTTTTAATTTCAAGACGGCTGACTGCAGCAATTGAGCTCAACGCTTCGCCGCGGAACCCCAATGTTCTTATTGCATCGAGGTCTTCAAGGCTTGATACCTTGCTTGTAGCATGTTTCTGTATGCAAAGCACCGCATCCTCTTCGGTCATTCCAATCCCGTCGTCGCAGACCTGGATCAGCGACTTACCTGCTCTTTTAACAATCAGCTCGATTGTCTTCGATCCTGCATCAATCGAATTTTCGAGAAGCTCTTTAACCACCGATTCGGGGCGCTGCACAACTTCTCCGGCTGCAATCTTGCTGGAGATATTTTCGGGCAGTATTTTGATTTTGTTACTCATATGGTAAGATTTATTATCACAATGATTCTGGATACTGGATACTTGATTCTGGATACTTGATTCTGGATACTGGATACTTGATTCTGGATACTTGATTCTGGATACTGGATACTTGATTTCTTATCCAGAATCCAGTATCAAGCATCGATCTTTACGTAACGAACTATCTCAAACTCGCTTCTATCCTCCCTCGATTTTTCTTTCCAGACTTTAGAGCTTATCTCAGGAAAATAGACATCTCCTTCGGCATTAAACTTCATGAATGAAATAATCATTTCGTCCGCTGATTTAATTGCTTCGGGAAATATTTGTCCGCCGCCGATAATAAATATTTTCTCATAATTATTTTTTTCGCAGTAATCAAAGGTTTCATCAAGTGAAGAGAGTATTTTAATCTGCTCCTCATTATAGCTAGTAAATTTCATTTTCCGTGTGAGAATTATATTAATTCTGCCTTTAAGCGGCCCCCCAAGGGATTCAAAGGTTTTCCGGCCCATTATAACCGGAAAGCCGATAGTAGTATTTCTAAAGTGCTGGAACTCCTCTTTTGAATGCCACGGCATTTCACCGGTTGATCTGCCGATAACGCCGTTACGGGCTACCGCGGCAATTATTATTTTAAGCATTACCTGTCTCGGCAAGGTTAAACCTTGACGGATCTGTCACAAGAATTTCTGGTTTCCAGGGTGATTCAATGTTCAGCTTAGCAAGTTTTTCCTCAAATTCAAACAGCTCCCTGTTCATGGTTTTTTTTGTCCCGTCTTCTTTCAGCCACCCGAATTGTTTGCCGAATCCGTCAATCAGATCCTTTTCCCCTCTCAGCATTGCAGTAATTACCTTGATTTCCAGTCCTGAAAACGTAACGGAGTTTATCATATAATCCCAGAAAGCCTGCCAGGTAACCGGAACCCATCTTTTAACTATTTCGTTGCATATAGTCAGAGCATACTGTCGAATTTCAAGCTGGGCATTTGTTTCCATTCTCAATGCAAGGAAATGGAGAAGGTTATGGAGATCAATCTTCCAATACGCTTCAGTATAGGTAGAAAGCGTCAAATCCTTTCTAGCCTGTTCGCGGGCCACTCCCGATTCAATTCTTTTATTATAAATTTTCCTTGTTATTTCATGAAGATCGGTTTCATCCTTTGTAAGCTGCTCGCCGATCGAAGAATCTAAAAACCCGCCGCTTCCCTGCCGGTTTGTTGTAGACTGGGTTCTCCACTCATCCGGCCTGGTTGTTTCTGCCGAATCGATTGCAATTGAATAGCGGGTTGAATATTCATTTATATTTGCAGTACGGTGGCGTATCCATTGCCTCCAGCAGTCCATCGGCACGCGGACATGCAGCTTAATCTCACACATCTCAAAAGGAGTGGTATGCTGGTGGCGCAGAAGGTAGCGGATAAGGGCTTCATCTTCGCGGATCTTCTTAGTACCCTTCCCGTACGATACTCTCGCTGCCTGAA
>DATKLQ010000260.1:0-14294 GCA_035542335.1 Ignavibacteriaceae bacterium
TTAACATGCCCGAACAGCTCGCTTTCAAGAAGTGTTTCGGAGAGGGCCGTACAATTGACCGGAATGAACGGATCTTCTTTAGTAATCCCCGAATAATGAATTATTCTTGTAATCAATTCTTTCCCAGTTCCGCTTTCTCCCTGAATAAGAATGCTTACCCTGTTGTTTGAAACCTTGCCGATCTTCTTCAAGATCTCCTTCATTGCCGGAGTCTTGCCGATCAGGCTCCCTTCAATCTGGTAATCATCCGAGTCTTTAGAGATCGAGATAGAAAGATGCTCGCTGATCCTTTTTCCCTCGAGCGCTCTTTTTATAATTACCTTTAACCTCTCGATATCCAGAGGCTTCTCGATATAATCGTAAGCACCCTGCTGAATTGCCTGGATTGTAGATGAAGTATCGTCGTATGCAGTGATTACAATGAACGGCAGGTTCTTATTAATGTATTTAACTTTGTTCAGAAGCCCAATGGCATTCATCCCGGGCAGCTTCAGATCGGATATAATAAGGTCCGGGGAGATCTTCTCAAAGAGCTCGAATCCCTTCTCGGCGTCCGGAGCAGTAGTAATATCATAACCGGCTTTTGAGAGAATTAATTTTAAAGATTCGCTTATTGATTCATCATCATCAATGATCAGAAGCTTTTCCATTCGATCCCCATGCCGGTAAAATTATTTCAAAAATTGTTTCTCCGGGCCTTGAGGAGACTAATTTCAGAATCCCGTTATGATGCTCCACAATATTTTTTGCAATCGGCAGACCAAGCCCGGTTCCGGTAGATTTTGTACTATAGAACGGTTCAAAGATCTCCTTTATATTGTTTATCCCGCAGCCGTTATCTTTTATATAAATATGACATTCTTTTCCCTGCATCTCTGAATATACATCGATTTCGCCGTTTGAATTTATAGATTCGATTGAATTTTCCAGCAGGTGAATGAAAAGTGAACGAAGCTGCTGCGGATCCCCATAAATATAGCTGCCTAGTGTGCGGTTATGCAGGGTTATGCCGTGCTGTTCCAATAACGGCTTTATAAATTCATGAATGCTGTCAATTTTTTTGCACAAATTAATCTCTGAAAAATAGAGACGCTTTTCGGTAGCAAATTGTAGCACATTTTTAAGAAGATTGTTCAGCCGCTTGATCTCCTTTTGAAGTATTGAAAAGGATTTTTTTGAGTCGGCATCAATTATTTCGGATTGTTCGAGAATATCTACATTTAACTTTATGGATGTTAAAGGAGTTTTAATCTCATGTGCAATATAAGCTGCCATTTTTCCCAATGCGGCAAACTTCTCAGCCTTATGCAGCTCATTTTCTGCTTCTTTTAATTTCGTTATATCCTCTTTAAATGCGATAAAATTGGTAATTACACCTTGATCATTCCTTATCGGCGATATGACGGCAAATTCGTAATATGTTTCCCCGTTTTTTCTTTTGTTGACAAACTCTCCCTTCCATACATTGCCCGATATAATAGTATCCCAGAGGAGCTTATATTCTTCACTAGATGTATTCCCGGATTTTAAAATCCTGGGATTCTTTCCAATCGCTTCAGTAATTGAATAACCTGTAACTTCTACAAACTTCTGGTTGACATATTCGATATTCCCGTTTTTATCAGTTATTACTATAGAGATAGGACTCGGCTCAATTATCGAACGGAATGCACCCCTGCGGTAGTTATCCCGGTAAGTTTCAGATGTAGTATCATCGCATTGAATTTCATGGCAGATTAAAAGAGTGTTCTCATTGATGAATCTCAAACGGGAATTATTATTCCTGCTGGAAGTGAAGGCGTTTAGATATTCATGCGGGAATGATTTACTTAACAGGGTGCCTTGCTTAAATTCTATTTTAAAATACTTTTTAGCAGCCTTATTAAGAAAAAGAAGGCCGAAATCATCCCGATTTAATTCCCATAAAGAGATGGGAATCGGGATGCTGTTTAATATAGCTCTATACCTAATTTTATTCTTTTTGAAGTGCGAATCAGGAGGGAGATTCCCACGGTCGAAAGAAATAAAATCTAATGGCTGCTTCTCCGCCTCCATTAAGATCTTCCCGGCTACGTAAGTTTCAAACACTTAAGATCGGCAAGGCCCTACTTGTTATGCCCCTCTTAGCTCAAAAAACGAGCGTGCACATAATAATGATTTTCCGAAATCCATGCAACATTCTGCAAAAATTTAATATCGAATTGTTTTATTATGGAACAGAATAGCAGCTTTTTACCGGATGCTGGCCTGCCCCGGCGTAGTCCCGATTCTATCGGGACGAAGCCGGGACAGGCATAAATCAAAAATCGCCTATCCGCCGGAGCGAGGTGTAGGCGGATAAATCGTAATTGGGGCTATCATTCCGATCCCGATTTACATGGGGACAGGTGAATATCGGAATCTTCCGGACGAGGAGAGATGCCGATCCTGACAAGTCGGGACGGCATGACAGTGAGTGTAAGTCATGTGGCGAAGCTGTGAGTAAGTCATCTTTGTGAGTGATGCGGCGAAGCTGTGCCGGGAGGTAGGTTGTGGGTTGTAGGTTGGTGGTAGGTTGTTGGTTAGTAAACAGTCATTTGTAGTCGTAAATCATAAATCTCAAATCAAAAATCCTTATTCCTTATTCTCAGATCAATTTTTCAATAATCATTTAAGATAATATTTGCTTAATGTCCCTTCCCCTTTTCCCCCTTCATCGCTTATAAAAATTTGGGAATCGGATGTTATTGCAATCCCCTCCGGCTGATTGTGGTATTTATGTTTTAGCTTAACGGCATAGATAAGTTTCCCCTCAGGCGAGATCTCGACGATGTATTTTTCATTCGATGATAATACAAAAAAAGATCCTGTTTTAGGATCTCTCTCGATGCCTGAAGGAGAAAATCTCTTAATTCCGAACTGCTTCTGCAATTCATCAAGTGAAATCAGGAATCGCGGCTTATTGTTTAATTTCCTTGAAGCAATATCGAAGGAATAGACTGCTTTAAACCCTTCATAATCTTTTCCCGGATCTCCCTTGCATGCAATTAACAATGAATAAGTCGAGGGATCAAAACACAAACCTTCGACATCATTCTTCCCCGATAAGGGTGTATTAATTTTTGTATACTTCGAATAAGTATTATTCTTTTGTTCATAAAAGAGATAAATCTCTCCCTTAGAACTGATAAGAAATAATTTTTTACCTGCTGCCGCAATCCCTTCAAAATCATTATGAACTGCTTTTTTACCCAGCCTGAATTTCTTTATTATATTACCAGTTGCAGGATCAATCTGGTATATGTTCCCCTTTTCATCCTCATGGGTAAACAATTTATTCCCCTTTATAGTCAGCCCCGATATTTCTCTCAACTCGCTGCTAAGCTTAAATTGATCGGGGCTCTTTGAAAAGTCGTAAGAAGAAAGATGCTGACAAAAAATAACCTTTTGGAATAACGGGATTATCAATAGAATAAATAAGCGAGTAATTAAATTCATATGAATTTTGATATTAGAAGTTATTCAAAACCTATTTTCTTCAATATGCGGGTATAGCGCGGATCGCCGGAAAATTTTTTCCATTCGGGATGATTCTTAAGAAAAATAACTCCGCCCACCTTTTCATCAACCGCCTTTTCCAAATGGCAGAACATTTTATCCTGATCACCGAGGCCTCTGTAAATCATGGCATAATCCATATTTAAAGAAATACCGGGATATTCTTTTGAAAGCTCATTGAGAGTCTGGATACATTCCTTTGCTTTTTCATTATTGCCGGATAGGGCATAAGCCAGTCCTAAAGGCGAAACAGATTTCGGATCCTCGCCGAAATTTCTTATCATGCTTTTAAAAATCTCGACAGCTTTATCATATTTTCCCTTGAATATATTCAGAATACCGCAGTTCCAGACAGCTCCCCTGAAATAAGGATCGAGCTCAAGAGTTCTATTTATCTGAACAATAGCGTCATCGAGGCGTCCAGCATAAAAGTATGCTTCAGCCAGCACATTATTCATTACCAATGAAAGCGGATCCAGTATTCTTGCAGTTTCCATTTCAGCGACGGCTTCTTCCATACGGCCTGCAGCCTGCAGATAATACATATAACAGTGGTGTACTGAAGCAGAGCCCGGATTTAACCTTAATGCATTTTGAAATGCTCCGCAGGCTCCGTCCAAATCCCAGTCAAAGAATAATTTAACCAAAGCCAGTGAAGTTAAAGCTTCGGCATGCTTCGGATCGAGCTGCAATGCTTTGTCGGCGTATTGTTTTGCTTTAGGATAGCTTGTTTTTGAAGGCATGAAGCCGTATGCGCCGAGGAAAATATAACAGTCCGCCAGTGCCGAATAAGGAAGCGCAAATTCCGGATCCTTTGCTGCGGCTTCGCCGAAGTATTTTATTGCGGCATGGACCTCCGATGCAGTCCATTTGTTCCAGTAAAACAATCCTTTAAGGTATAAATTATATGCTTCAATATCTTTTGTATAAGATTTAACGAGCGGCTCTTCACAGCATTCTCCTAAACCTTCGCTTAATTTTACCGCAATTGATTTCGATATTTCATCCTGAACAGAAAAAATATCCTCAGTTTTACGGTCATAAACTTCCGACCACTGATGATACCCGTCGGCGGTATTAATTAATTGAGCGGTAATCCTTATCCGGTCCTTGAATTTTCTTACACTTCCCTCGAGCACTGTATTTACATTCAGCTGATGCCCTATTTTTCTTATATCTTCATTTTTACTTTTAAACATGAAGGTTGAAGTTCTGGAAGTAACTCTAAGCCCTTTTATTTTTGTAAGTGCATTAATTATTTCCTCGGTTATACCATCGCTGAAGTACTCATTATCCGGGTCGGGGCTCATATTTACAAAGGGAAGGACTGCAACGCTTCTCTTTACGGCCGTTCCGGCTTTCTGCTCAATTTCGAAAGGAACAGGAATCGTAATTCCTTCGGCGGCTACTGCAAAAAGCTCTAAAGGTTTTGAAATATTTTTTAATTCATAGCTGCCGCAGGACCGGGCGGGCAAGGAAGGCTGATTTTTAATTTCATCATAAACTTTATCAGAAATTAATACTCCTCCCGGAACAGAGATTGCTTCAATTCTTGCGGCGATATTAACTCCGTCGCCGTAAACTCCCTCGTCTTCCCAGACAATATCGCCAATGTGAATCCCAACTCTAAGCGGCACCTTCGGCTCTTTCTGCAGTTCGCGCTGTATTTCGACTGCGCAGTTTACGGCCTGAATAGCGCTTCCGAAAATTGTAAGGGTGCCGTCGCCGTAGTATTGAAGTATTTTCCCCTGGTGAATAAATATTAAATCCTCGAGTACTTTTCGATGCCTGTCCCTGTTTTCTTTGGCAGTTTTTTCGTCCACCTGCATCAAAGCCGAATAGCCGACCATGTCGGTGAACATAATTGCAGCAAGCATCCTAATATGTTGATCGATCATCTTTAAAAATTAAATAAACCGTTTCTGAAATTTCTAAAATTCCCGGGAATAAATAAATAGGCCGGTCCCTTTACTTATTGGTTGCTTCAAGCATTAATTTTTCCGCAAGCTCTTTGCCCAGATAAATATCGACAAAATAATGAATTAAATAAAGCAGCGGTGTAAAAACCACCGCAATAAAAAATTTATACATATAATTTACCACGCCGATTGCCAGCACGAGTCCAATATTCCATCCGGCTCCGAAGTAAAAAGCAATAATAAGCACGACAAAGCTGTCGATAAACTGGGAAACGAGGGTGGAGCCTGTAGCTCTAAGCCAGACCTTCGGATTGCCCGTTCTTTCTTTAAAGAAATGAAACACCGTCACATCGACAAGCTGTCCTATTAAAAAAGCAGTAAGTGATCCGGCAATAATCCACATTCCCTGCCCGTAAACGGTATTAAAAGCCAGCTGCATGTCAATGCTGCCGTGCGGAGTTTTTCTTACAATCCAGAAATCAGCCGGGCTGAGGTATGTTGCAAGATAAACAGTCAAAAAAGAATAAAGAATTAATGCGGCTGCGGTAAATGAAAGAAAGCGTACGCCGCGTATCCCGAAATATTCATTTATAATATCGGTCATTATGAAAACAACAGGCCAGATAAGAACGCCTGCGCTTAAATTAAATGAAAGATCCTTATAACCCAGCATTGAAAAATTCAGCGGAAGCAGTCCGAAAGTTTTTTCAAGTGAAAAGACTTTTACACCGATGAACTCGGCTAAAATCGCGTTGGCAACGAAAAATGCTCCTAAAATATAAAACAGCCGTGTAGTCTTGTCCTTCATCTCTTAATAAAATTTTACGGATCATGAAAAATTTTTGAAATGTCTGGCCCTAAAATATCATATAAATTATAAAATAAGAACGGCACCTTAAAATATTCGGTGCCGTTCGCGGAGGAGATTTATAGGAGGTCTTAAATTCTACAGCGATTATCTGCGCCGGGTGCCGCTGTTGTTTCTTTCAACATCTCTCTTTACTTCTTTTCTCTCGGTATTTCTCTGTACCTCGACTTTTCTTTCGGTATTTCTCTTTACTTCCACTTTATTGGGATTATTTCTCTGCACTTCAATTTTTCTTTCGGTATTTCTTTGAACATTTATTTCGGTACGCTGACGGTTTTCATTATTCAAAGAACCATTTTTATTTTCATTTCCCTTTATTACCGGGTTATCGCGTTTTTCTACTTTATTCCCTGGGATTTCTCTTATCCGATTATTATTCTCATTCTGCGTATCGTTTCTATTTATAGTTCTTTCTTCCGTTCTCTGCAGCGTTCTTCCGTTTTCATTGCCGGAATTATTTTCATTACTTATTCTTTCCCGGTTTGTCTGATCATGCCGAATGACTTCAGTGTTTCTTACATTAAGTTCATTATCTGTCGTTCTGCGTTCTCCTAACTCAACTCTATCGGTAATAAGTGAGCTTTTTCTTTCAGATCTCTTTATTTCAACATTTTGAATATCCCGGGGATTTCGTTTCTGTATTTCTTCCCTGGAATCCATATATCCTCTTATGACGCTCCTGTTGCGGTTTTTCCCGAATTCCTCCGGATTATTTACTCTTACAATATCTCTTTGCCTGATTGTCTGCCCCGATCTTTTTCTTACTATATCGACATCTACTCCTCTGTTAACTATTCTGCCGTTGTTGTAACCGTAATCATTTCTGTATTTAGTTCTTGAAAATATTCCGTGTATATATTTCGGGCCGACATAATGATTATAAAGATACGGATCGCAGAAATTATTAAACCTTACAAAATGCCAGTGGTCATAAGGATTGTAATAGTCGTACGTAAAATGGATTCCGATGCTTACCGAAAAAACCGCATAAGGAGGAAGCGGTGCCCATCCAATATAGTAATCATCATAGCGCCACTCGACCCATGCCGGAGCCCATTCGTAATCAGGAATCCAGATCCAGCCGTAATAGTCGTCGTAATACCAGCGGCCGTAGTGATAAACTATTTGCCCGAAGTTTTCATAAGAATCCCAATACCAGCCGTATTCCGTCCACACCCATCTTCCGACGCTGTAAGGGGCCCATCCGCTGCGGATGAATGAAGGGCGCCATGCGACCAAACCGGATTCTAATTCTATCCAGCTGCCGTAGGGCGAAAGCTCAGAATAAAAGAATCCGAACTCAATACCGGGATTCGGAGTATTTGCTTTATTATTAAATAAAAACCCGGAAAAAATTAAAGCGGCGATTATTAATATCTTTTTCATTTTATACCTCGAAGGAAATTCAACATTTAAATCTTAAAAAATCAACGAATATGCCATGGAAAATGTTCCATTTCCTAAGAAAAAAGCAGATTATTTTTTCTGGAGTGTCTACAAAAGTGAACAGAGTTAAATAGGTGGGAATACAGTAAGTTATTTCGGCGTCTTCGTTTTTAACCACATAGGCACATAGAGCACATAGGAGATATTTCGGACTGCGGATTTAACGGACAGATTAGGAGGGATATCTTAAATCGTAAATCTGAAATCTTAAATCGTTAATTCTTGTTCTTAAATCAAGGGGATTTCGAATTGCGGATTTCCGCATTCGCTCAAGCTTCGGCGGACAGGTCGAATTGCGGAATAGGATTTACGACGTTAGTATTTATAGCTGGCGTAAAATGGACATGAATTTTGTATATCGAATAATGAATATCGAACACACATTCCTATAAATGTTAGTGTGTTCGTTATTCGACGTTCGGTATTAGATATTAATTTGGTTCTGGCATTGCCAGTTTATGATTTATGAATTTTAATTTATGAATTTTGATTTATGAATGTCGATGGATTTTCAGCCTCTAATAACATTAATGATTAACGATTTCAAACCGAGTTCAGGTTTTACCTTAGCCTCAGGCATGCATTCATGCATCCATATATCATGCTGCCTCATTCATTCAGTCATTCATCCAATGCTTTCTCAGCCTCAGCCTTAGCCTCAGCCTCATCTTTCCAGCTCTCTCCCCTTCCATCTAAATTTTCCTCTAATTCCAGCAAAGACCGAAATAATAATATATGGTATCTGGATTATTTCAGATAATAAAAAATACTTCAGCAATTTTTGGGGATATAGAAAATCTTTCCCGGTCTTAATAATAAAATATTCTAAAAGAAATTTTGCCGTTAAAGAGATGAGAAGAGAGAGAATAAATAATTTTGATAAGATAAATAAAAGGAGAAACTGGACCGGCATTCCTAAATAGAATAAAAATATTAAGAGAAGCTTTAAGCGGAGAAGCTTGTCAGGATAATACAAACCTTTACTAGCCCAGCGTTTCCTCTGCTGGAAAAATCCTTCGATCGAAGAGGACAGATCAGTTGAAACCAGGGAATCATTATCCCATGAAAATTTTATTTTGTAAGAAGCAGCTTTTGCTATGCTCTGCATCAGGATTTCATCTTCTCCCGAAGAAAGGTGAAGGTGCCCGGCAAAACCTTTTACTTCATCGTAAGCTTTTCTTCGATAAGCAAGATTGGCGCCATTGCAGATGACGGGCTGATTAATTCCTATTAACCCGGCGCCCGTTAAAACCAGCCCGGAAAATTCCAGTACCTGGAATGCCGGGAACAAGCCGCGGCCGGGAATAAAATTTACAGGACCCGAAACCAGCCCCGTTTCGCCGTCAAATTTTTCCAATAAGCTGCTTAGCCATTTCCCGCCGAACACCGTGTCTGCATCCGTTGTAACGATTATTTCCCCCGAAGAAAATTCGATCCCTTTTTTCAAAGCGATCTTTTTAAATGCAGCTTTAAAATTTCCGCCGGAGGGAATAATTTTTACATTACATGATTTTTCAGCCCTGCTCAATTTTTCAAATGAATCATCGGTGGAAGAGTCATCGACATAAATAACTTCAAAAAGCTCCTTGGGATAATCCTGCCGTTCAATACATTCCAGGTTATGCAGTATATTTTCCGATTCATTTCTAAACGGGATAATGACAGATGCTTTGCTAACATTTTTGAATGAGGCGGTTTTTGCCTTTTCATTTTTTTCCCGTTCATTTAATATTCTTCTCAATCCTATTTTTATTCCGGCTAGGAAAACCAGGTAAAGGATCAGCAAAAAAAGAAATAAGGCTAAAAGGTCGGGGATGATATTCATCTCTCTAAACGTCTTGAAGAAAAAAGCAGGATTGCCCCTGCTATTGAAGGAATCAATAAATTAAAACAGAAAAGAAACAAAGATGCATTTAAGCCTGCCGCGGCATTTTCGCCGAGGCTCGTTATAAAATAAACCGAAACACCTTCCCTGATTCCCAAATCGCCGTAAGTGACCGGCGGAATAAACGCCTTGATGAAGAATAATAAGCTACCTGCCCACATATATTTAAGCATGTAGAGATTCCCGGAAAAGGCTGAAACAAGCAGCGCATATTGCATTATATAACAAAAATAGAATAAAACGGAAAGAATAATCATTCTAATTACAAAACTTCTGTCCATTTTATTAAATAATTCAATGGAACCGGAAATTTTTTTAATCCAGCCGTTTTTTACTCTTTGCGATGATGAAAGGTTTTTCAAAATCTTAAAGAAAATCAAAAGCAAAATTGACAACAGGATGAAAAGAAAAAAAATAAATAAAAGTTTTATTTTCAAGAAGAGTGTAAAGCTCAGAAGGCCGATTAAAAATACGGGGATTAAAGGAAACAGCTTTTCAATAAAAACCGATAAAGCTATCCGGGAGGCGGAATTTCCTTGAAGCTCAATCCCCCTGGCAAAATATTCGCCGATTCTACCCGGTGTGACAGCCCCGGCGGGAAACCCGTGAAAAAGAGAAAGAAAAATTTTTTTGCGATCCCACTCGTTAAGTAAACATTCGCATGCCAGCCTCCATCTGCGGTACTGCAGGTAAATATTTAAAAACATTAAGACGAACGCAAATCCGGCCGGCCGGTAATCGGCAGAGCTAAAAGATTCATACAATTTCCTGCTGATCATAAAATCAGCCAGAAAAATTATCAATGCTGCAGTTAAAACAATCTTAAATAATGTAAATAAAGATGATCTGCCGAATTGCGAGCGAAATAAATTAATACTCTGTTGATAATACATTTACTTTTAATCCCGAAGTGCAGTTTGTACAGATATCCACCGTCTTTCTTCCCGATAATATTCTTTGTCTGAACCGGTTATATTGAACCGATTTCCAGATCTCGCTGAAATCATTCTCAAAAACATTTCCCAATTGGTATTGGGCATCCTTATCAAAGCAGCAAGGTACAACTTTCCCGTCCCATGTAACAACGGATGTTTTCCAGAGCAAAAAGCAATGATTGGCTAACCTGCCCCGGGTTTTGAATTTATGTTCGGCAAGAGTATATCTTCTATATTTTTTCTCTTTGGGAAGAAACTTAAGCGCATTCTCGTAAGAAGTGATCTGCATAGTTTTTAAAGTAATTTTATCAACTCCTAATTTTTCTCCGTATTCAAGCACATCTTTTACTAAATGCTCATTCTGCTTCATTACAAGAAACTGGAGCTCAATAAAAGGTTTTCTTTTTCTCTTATTTCTTTTTGTTTCGACAAGCAGTCTTAACGCTTTATCGGCTTTAGCGAAGCTTCCGCCGATCCTGTATGATTGGTAAGATTTTTCATCGAGCCCGTCCAAAGAAAAAATAAGCTTATCGGGAGGAATTTTGAATACTTCCTCAATATTTTTTTCGGAAATAAAATGCCCGTTGGTGCTGATGGAAACATAAATTTTCTTACTTTGCGCATAGGCGATCATTCCCGGCAAGTCCTTATGGAGGAAAGGCTCCCCCTGGAAATACAGCTGCATATAAAAACTTTTTTTACAAACCTGATCTACAAAGCTCTTAAATTTTTCGACATCTAAGAAACCAAGGGGGCGGGTCAAGGTTCCAAGGCCGGAAGGGCATTCCGGACAGCGCAGGTTGCAGTAATTAGTGGGTTCAACCGAAAACGAAACCGGCATGCCCCAGACAACCGGTTTATTAATAATCCGTGAAACCGCAAAAGAAATAAATACCTTGATTATATTTGCGGATCTTCCCGCATTAAGATATTTAAAGATATTTATTTCCAAATTGCACAGATTTATTTTTTTCAATATAACTAAATGGATCCTTTTACGAAAGACTTCATTCTCCGGATCCCAATAATTTGTTAGCTTTCTTACTTTTTCTTACTTTTCATGCGTACTTCATTTTTCTTCCGCCGCTGCATTGCTCAATTGATATAAACTTCACAAGGAGAGATAATGTTCATTAATTTTAATGATATCCCGGGACACAATAAACTCTTTCTCGATTACCTTTACAAGTTTGACAATGTCAAGGATTTTTACGGCTTCAATTTCAGGAATAAAGAAGATTTTCTCCAGAAATTCAAAATCATTGCCGACCAGTTCGGGTTAAGAAGCGAGCTTCATAATATTATTACCGGGCAGTATAAGGAGAAGGAACCTTCCCAAAAAACTCAGAAGAATATTTCAATGCTGAAGGAAAAAAACACCCTGGCAGTAGTAACCGGCCAGCAGCTCGGCATACTAGGCGGGCCCCTGTATACATTTTACAAAACCATTACAGCTTTAAAGCTTTGCAAACATTTAAATGAAAGGTATGATGAATACCAGTTTGAACCGGTTTTCTGGCTGGAAGCCGACGATCATGATTTTGATGAAGTAAGGTCTATAAATATACTAAACGGGAATAACGACATTAAAAAAATTTCCTACTCGGACGAACATCTGCCCGAGGAAAATACAGGAAGCATCGGGTATCTTAAGTTTTCGGAGTCGATTAATAATTTTTTCGAAGAACTGAATAATTTTCTAAAGGATAGTGAATTTAAGCAGCCGATGATGGATAAATTAAAATCTTCCTTCGGCAGGGATAAAACTTTTAAAGAAGCTTTTTCGGAGCTGATATTCTGGATTTTTGACGAATACGGACTAATACTTTTTGATCCCCAGGAGGCGGTAGTTAAAAATATACTTAAGCCTTTATTTAAAAAAGAAATTTCCGATTTCCGGCAGCACACGGAAAAGCTGGTTCATGTAAGTGCAAAGCTCGAAGAGCTCTATCACGCGCAGGTTAAGGTGCGTCCTATAAATCTTTTTTACAATTTTGACGGGGGTAGATACTTAATTGAGCCGATTGAAAATGAATACAGGCTTAAAGGTAAAAGAAAAAAATTTATACATGATGAACTTATTGAGCTGATTGAAAAAGAACCTCAAAACTTCAGTCCGAATGTACTTATGCGTCCGGTCTGCCAGGATCATCTGTTTCCAACGGCATTTTATATAGCCGGTCCGAGCGAAATATCATATTTTGCGCAGGCTCTTCCGCTTTACGGCATTTATAACATTCAGCCCCCTATTTTCTATCCGAGATCATCCGCTACAATACTCGAGAAGAATATAAGCTCGATTATGGAAAAATTCGGGCTGGACATCAGGGATGTTTTTGTCGATTCCGAATCCTTAAAAAGAAGAATTATAGAATCGGTATCAAAAAATTCATTGAATGAAATCTTTACAGGCGCTATGAATAATATTGAGCTTATACTCGATCAGCTTAAGGAGAAACTATTCGAAATAGATAAAACAATGAGCGACAGCAGCACCCGGTATAAGCAAAAAATATTAAATGATCTTGGCGTGCTTAAAGAAAAATCGCTGGAAGCCGAAAAGAAGAAGCATGAAATTACTCTTCGGCAGATAGATAAAGTTTCAAATATGTTATTCCCTAATTCCAATCTGCAGGAGAGGGAATTTAATTTTATTTATTTTGCAGATAAATACGGGATGGACTTTATTAAACAAATTTATGATGAATTATCGATAAATAAATTTGAGCATCAAATAATAAGCATATAAACAGGATTTTTTCTAGATAAACCAGGAAAATCTCTAATGAAAAGCTGCATCTTTCTTTTTATGCTTTTAATAATATCTTTTAATCTTTTCGCACAGGAGCAGGATTCCGCTAAAAGTAAAACTTTTATTTACGTGCTGAAATTAACTCCGGCGTACTATGATAATAATAACTGGAAGGATAAAGACAAGGAGACAATCCAGGTTCATTTCAAGCGTCTCCAGGATATGCTTGCCGAAGGCAAACTAATTACTGCCGGCAGAACCGATGTTGAGAATGCAAAGACTTTCGGAATTGTTGTTTTTGAAGCAGATTCTTTTGAGGATGCAGTTAATATTGCAAATGAAGATCCCGCTGTAAAAGCCGGTATAATGTCGGTTGAAGTTTTCCCGTTTCATCTTGCTTTAATGAGAAATAATTAGTCTAGCCGTTTATTTGTTTCAATTGATCAAGGAACCGGGGATTGGAAATACCTACACAATTGAAATTTTCTACCGCACCCCCCTGTTTTAATAATAGAGAGAGAATAGAAAAAGCCATTGCGATGCGGTGATCGCCGAAGCTGTCAAATACAACTTTATCCGTTCCCATAGATCCGGACACGGCAAACCCGTCTTCATATTCTTCCGTATTTAAACCGATGAGGTTGAGATTATGACAGACGGCTTTAATCCGGTCGGTTTCTTTTCCTCTAAGCTCGGCAGCATTCTGAATTTTAATCTTCCCCTCGGCAAATATTCCGGCGACCGATAAAACCGGGATTTCATCTATAATGTTTGGAATAATTTCGGCGGGAATATTTATATTGTGCAGCTTACTGCTGCGAATAACGATGTCCCCGTAAGTTTCTCCCGAATTTTCCTTCCGGTTTTCTATTTCTATGTTTCCGCCCATATTTTTCAGAACAGTTAAAATACCCGAGCGTGTTTCATTTAAAGTAACGTTTTTTATTTTCAG
>DATKLQ010000261.1:0-2434 GCA_035542335.1 Ignavibacteriaceae bacterium
AATAGATATGAAAAGTAAAATCGTACCAGCAATAGTAATTTCATTATGCCTATGCAAAACTATTTTTGCCGACGGATTAATCATTATCCCTCAGCCCGGCCCTCTTCCCACCGCTTTCCCGCTGGAAGTCGTTTATCATCATGTTGATGTAAAAATAAACGGCAATGTGGCGGAAACCTCAGTTGATCAGGAATTTTATAATCCTACCGATTACCTGCTTGAAGGTTATTATATTTTTCCGATTCCAAAAGATGCCGTTATCAAAAATTTCAGCATGATAATTAATGGAAAAGAAACGGCTGCGGAACTTCTAGACGCAGTAAAAGCCCGACGGCTGTATGAAGATATTGTCAGGCAGGTAAGAGATCCCGCACTCCTGGAATATACGAATCAAGGATTATTTAAAGTGCGGGTATTTCCCATTGAACCGCGAAGCTCAAAAAAAATAAGCATAGGCTACCGTGAGATACTGGATTCAGATAATGGGATGTTTGAATACATTTATCCTTTAAATACGGAAAAATTTTCTGCCAAATCTTTAAAGAATGTTTCTATTAATGTATCCCTCAAAACTAATAATGACATTAAAAATATCTATTCACCAACTCATATTGTGGATGTTGTTCAAAAAGACAATAAGGATGCCCTTATTTCTTTTGAAGAAGAAGACATTAAGCCCGATACGGATTTTAAACTATTCTACAGTACAAATAATGATGATGTCGGATTATCACTTTTATCTTATAAAGAACCGGGCGAAGAAGGATATTTCTTCCTTACCGCATCTCCCTCTTTTATCGTTGACAGCAGCAGCGTCGATTCTAAAAATATAACATTTGTAATAGATATTTCCGGCAGCATGGCAGGAGATAAGTTGAAGCAGGCGAAACGAGCGCTTACTTACTGTATAAATAATTTGAACCCGGGAGACGGTTTTGATATAATAGAATTTTCAACGGAAGCATATTCTCTCTTTAATAATCTTGAACGGCCGGATGATTTGAATATTAAAAAAGCCGCCAAATTTATTGAAGATATGAGAGCAGCCGGCGGAACAAATATTGAACAAGCTTTGGAAATGGCTGTAAAGGAAAAAGGCCGGGCCGGGAAGGCTCATCTAATTGTTTTTATAACCGACGGAAAACCTACCATCGGCGAGACTAATGATGAAGCACTTATAAAAACAGTTGAAGAAGCCAACCGGGAGGGCAAACGGATTTTTACATTTGGGATCGGAACCGAAATCAATACGCACCTCCTGGATAAAATCACGGAATTGACCAGGGCAGCCCGAGCCTATATTTCACCCGATGAGGATATTGAATTAAAGATTTCAAGCTTCTATGATAAAGTCCAATCGCCGGTGCTGACTGATCTTTCTCTCGATGTATCAAGCAGAATTAAAATATTTAAAACCTACCCGAAAGATCTTCCGGATTTATTCAGGGGATCGAGTATAACGGTTTTCGGCAGGTATTCCGGAGATGGTCCTGCTTCAGTTACTTTAAGCGGGTACTTAAAGGGAGCGAAAAAAACAGATACGGTTGAAACCGAATTTACCGGCGATAATGATGAATATGATTTCATTCCGCCAATCTGGGCTTCGCGGAGGATTGGTTATCTCCTGGATCAAATACGGCTGAATGGTGAACAAAAAGAAATAATTGATGAGATAACAGAGCTTGCAAGGGAACATGGTATTGTAACTCCTTATACAAGCTATTTAATTATGGAGGATGAAGATTATCGTATTCGCCAAAAAGGATTGGCACGGGGCTTCAGCACTCTCCCCCAGCTCGAGGAACTTAAGGTCCAGTCACAAGCAATTTACGGTTATATGAAAGAAAAGAGCGGAGATAAAAGTATAATCGCCAGTGAAGAGCTGCAGGGATTAAACACCGCAACCAACTTTACCGAGACGAAACAAGGATCAGGAAAGATAAATTACAAAGATGAAAATGGTATCCCGCAGAATTTATCAAAACTAGTTAAAAATATTTTTGGAAGGGCCGTTTACCAAAACGGTAAATTCTGGGTCGATTCCGGGCTGCAGAATCAAAAAAATAAAAATGAAAAAAGAATTCAATTCAATTCGGATGAATATTTTCAATTGCTGAAAAAAAAGCCCGAAACTTCACAATTCCTTGCGTTAGGAAAAAATGTAAGATTTTATTTCGAAGATACTTTTTATGAGATTTATGAATAAGGTAAGTTCCTGAGCGATCTTTCTCTTTCTCATTCTCCTTCTCTTAATCTTCCCAGGACTATGATCAAAAAAAGAAGGGATAGTCTGCAATTACTATCCCTTCTACTAAGGAGGCTGAGCGTTGGGAAAAACTTTTATGCCGCCAGCTGAGCCATTAATTTCCTTTTTGCAATCGGGAAAATCGTTGCCGAAAAAGGAAAATCAAGATCGGTTTCGCAGATAAATGTA
>DATKLQ010000262.1:0-7987 GCA_035542335.1 Ignavibacteriaceae bacterium
ACAAGTATCAGTGAAAGAGAATATATGACGGCTTTAAAAAATATCAATTCTTTTTTCAGCATCAAGCTTCCCCATAAAAAAACCATAATTATAACCTGGGAGAATTGATATAATGAGAATAATGCACCGACTAATACTTCAGTTTCAGGTCTTTGAAAAATATATCCGGGCAAAACAAAAGGGTTATAGATAAGTTCAACTGCAGCCATTACCAGCGAAAAGGTCATTAAACAGACTAAGGAGATCAAAACAACCTTTTTTGACGCTATTTTAGAATTTCTTAATCCAATTAAAAGTCCTATAATAATCAATGATGCAAAAATCAGATTAAGCATGTTCCCCGTCTTAAAAAGATTAAAATATGAGAGAGGCAGCTTTTGATTCCGGTATTTCAGATAATATAAAAATAATAAGTTCAATATTACAAGGAGAGAAAGTATCAATGAGACTTTAAGCTGGCCTGATCCGCTTTTATTAATCTTTGACATCTGGAATTTTATAGTTAAGAATAGTAAAACGGCTTAGCAATTTAATAAAAAACGTGTTTTAAAATTTCTCCTCGCACCTTTCAAAATAGCTAAATCCCCTCTCCGCTTCAAGAATCAAATTAAATAATAGGATATTACAATCAAGTCAAATAAGCAACAATAGAAAGTTACCGGCTGATAAGATTTAGAAATTTTCTCTTGCCAGCAGCTGATCCAGGCGGGCATGGTACAAGTAATAGTCATAAACCGCAGTATAATAATTAACCTTTGCCCGGCTCAGTGTAACGAGTGCATCCACATTTTCTAGCTGGGTTCCTATTCCGCTCTTATATCTTTTATTTGCTATTTCATATCCCAGCTGGGCTTCGTCAATCCCAGCTTTGTAAGAGTCTATTTTCTCCCGGGTCTGCTTAATGTTCAAAATAGTTTCCTGAAATTGATTTTTGGTCAATTCCTGATTTTTAGAATAATCTTCTTCCGCCTTAGAGAGATCTATTTTAGCCTGCTCGACCCTGGATGTAGTTTGAAATCCGTCAAATATAGGAACCCTCAGATTTAAACCGACATAAATTGAATTGTTGTAACGCCAACGGCTGAATGATCTCGGATCGTTCTCCTGGGCCTGGTCGCTCCATGTTCCCTCAAGATAAAGTTCCGGGAAATGCTTTGAGAATTCGTAAGAAACATTATCATCCTGAAGCTTAATCTGGAGCTGCAATTGTTTTAAAGTATAATTTCTTTCGAGGACATCATTTTGGGCAACGGTATCCGTCTGCATTTCCCTGAATAAAAGCGAATCATTTATAATTATCTGCTTGTCGAGCTGCAGACCGGTGACAAGCTTCAGCATATTGAATGATAGAGTTAAAGAATTCTCAGCCTGCTGCAGCTCCGGGATCAAATTCTGAACTTCGACTTTGGCACGGATATAGTCATATTCAGGGACTACGCCGGCATGATACATTGCTTTTGTATTATTTAGATTATCCTCCGCCAGTTCAAGATTCAGTTTCGACAATTTAACTTCTTCTTTGGCCAGCAAAACTGAATAATATGCCTGCTTTACATTAACTATTAATTCCGATCGTGCGGCATCAACCATTTTACCGGAAATATCGGCATAAGTTTTGGCAATCCTGACGGCAAGAAAAATTGAGCCGGTGAAAAGAGGCTGTTCGAGAGTGGCTCCCAGAGAGAGTGTATTTTCAGTGCCTTGAGGAAACGTTCCTCCGAAGGGAGGCGGAGCGTCGAAAATAAAGACGCCTCTCTTGATTGCCCTGTTGTAATCAACAGTCCCGTTTATTTTGGGAAAAACTGATGAACCATAAGCTTCCCTTATTTTTTCTTCGGCTTTGTCCCTGTCAAATTCAGCGAGCTTCAGATCGTGATTGTATTCAAGAGCAAGCTCAATACTTTTTTTCAAATCTAAATTCAAGGTATCCTGAGGGAGGATATATCCCGTAAAAAACAGGATAAAAAAGATTAACTTCTTCATTTACTTCCAGGAATAATTTTAAAATTTAAGAAGGCAGAATTAAATGTCCATGCGGGGCTGAATTTTCTGCAGCCTGTAATTTTCAATTTTCATAATTAGATTGAGAATTATTAATCCTAGGGATATACCAATTAAATCAGCAACAAAATCGAGCAGTTCACAGCTTCTGCCGGGTATAAATATTTGATGTAACTCGTCTATTATTCCGTAGGATGCCGCCGCTAAAAAGGTATAAAGATTATGCTTTGTTTTTATATTCCCGAATTTGTTCTGGAAAGCTATTGTCAGGTTCAGCAAAATAGATAGGCCGGCATAGGCCGACATGTGTTCAAGCTTATCACCGAATTCAAATATGGAGGGAATGGCTTGAACCGGTATTGAGGTTCCGACAAATAAAGCAATCCAGTAAATAATTAACGGAAGAAAAACTAGAAAAACTTTATGTTTCTCGAGAAATTTTAGCAAATGTATTCCTTAGAAAGTTAATAGCGGACGGAATTTCACCGATTATATCTGTCGCCGTATAGCTGAATTCGGAATATTCGGCAGAAAGAAGATCTGCTGCAAGGCTGTGCAGATAAACTCCGCAGACGAGCGATTTCTCAATATCTTTTTCCTGAGCAAGCAACCCGGCCAGTATCCCGGTTAAAACATCCCCGGTTCCGAATTTTGCGAGCCCGGGGTTTCCGGAAGTATTAATTAAGCTTTCGCCGTCCGGCAGAAAAATGATAGTCGGCGCTCCTTTCAGCACTAAATATGCCTTTGTATCATTTACAAACTGCTTACCGAATCCCAAAATATCTTTCTTCAGCTCAGAGGTTTTTATCCCTACCAGGCCAGAGAACTCCCCATGATGCGGAGTTAAAACCATATTTTTAAGATCGAGCCTTTTGTAATTAAATTTACCTATGGCAAAAATAGCATCGGCATCAATAACTATATTTCTGAAATTTTTTTCCTTTAAAATTTTGATTATTGCTTTTTGAGTTTCTTCTTCTCTTCCCAATCCGGGCCCGATTGCTAAGGTATCGGCCCATTTAATTTTTTCCTCAAGATCCGGAACATTTTTCATGCAAAGATAACCTTTGGAATCGTCTTCATAAGAGTTGACAATCACTTCATCCAGCTCTTTATGGATCAGCTCCCTGGCGGATTTGGGAAATGCAACTATTGATGCGCCCGCGCCGATTTTCATAGCAGCCATGGAAGTCATCGCCGCTGCTCCAGGTAAATCTGCGGAGCCTCCTATGGTCAATACTTTCCCTGCCGAATATTTATGGATGCTCTTCTTTTTTTGCGGAAGCGAATTAAAAACATCTTCGGGTTCAATCAAATATTCGGAGACAGGGAATTTTTCAAAGAATGAATACCCGATTCCTATATCCGCTTTCTCAATCTTCCCGCAGCTGCCGTAGCCGTCGCCGAAGAAAAGACCCTTTTTCAATTCTCCCAATGTAATAGTTAAATCCGATTTGAAAATAATTTCACCGTATCCTTTATCGGCATCGAGGCCTGTAGGAATATCGACGGCGGCTTTAAAGGCTTTTATGGAATTCAACGCTTCTACTATTTTTCCGTAAGGCTCTTTTAAAGCGCCTGCCGCTCCGCTGCCCAGTATAGCATCGAGAATTACCGAACAATTTTTAAGACGCTTAAGGTCGTTCGTCGTATTATATTTTTTCAGAATTATGTTTTCATTTTCCCGGGATAGGGCTTTAATAATTCTATAATTGTAAAGGCAATCACCCGACATTTCGGATTCTGTTCCAAGATGAAGAATAAAAACTTTATATCCCTGATTCGATAAATGACGGGCCGCAGCAAAACCGTCTCCGCCGTTATTACCTTTTCCGCAAATTATCCCTGTTATGCTGCCGGATTCCAAAGGAAAATTCTCTTTTAAAATATCCACAATACAGATAGAAGCGTTTTCCATTAAAACTATGCCCGGAATACCTAAAGTATTAATGGCAAAGGAATCTGCTTCTCTGATTTGCTTCGTGGAAAATAAAGGTATCATAAAAAATTAATATTAATCTGCCGGCAAATCTGCTGCTTCAGCAGTGGGAAGCCCGGAGAAAAGACTGCTGAGTTCAGGTTCAGGTTCAAGTTCAAGAAGTTCAAAGTTAAAAGATCTTCTAACATGTTCCCTTTTCAGATATTAAAAAATGGCAGGAAAATTTACAATAGTTCCGCCTTCGCAAAAGTTTCCGCCGAGGCTTCGCTTTGGCGGACGGGTCGGCAGACAGGCATTCAGTGGCCATTTGTCGTCATTTATCGCTTCGTAAAAAGTAAAAGGAATATTCTTTGTGTTTAATCTTTAAATTTTTAAATTTTTAAATCTTGCGATCGCCTTCCATCTTACATCTTGCTTACTGCCTTTTGCTTATTGTCTACTGAACTCTCCATCATCCATCTTCAAGGAGTATTTCTATAAATCATCCTTGGGAAAGGAATAGTTTCCCGCACATGCTCAAGGCCGCAGATCCATCCGACAGTTCTTTCGAGGCCTAGCCCGAAGCCGGAATGCGGAACGGATCCATATTTTCTGAGATCAAGATACCATTCGAAGGCTTCCTGGGGCAGGTCGTGCTCCTGAATTCTTTTAAGCAGAAGATCATAATCATCTTCGCGCTGACTTCCGCCGATTATTTCGCCGTATCCTTCCGGCGCTAAAACATCGACGGCTAAAGCAAGCTTCTCATTTTGAGGATCCCTTTTCATGTAAAATGCTTTTACCTCGGAAGGATACCTGTGAACCATTACAGGCTTTTCAAACTGGTTGGAGATTACAGTTTCATCGGTCCCGCCCAAATCATTCCCCCACTGGAAATCAACCCCGTTTTTCTTCAGAATTTCAACAGCCTCATCATAGGAGATCCTCGGCAGAGGACGCTTTACATTCTGCAGTTTTGTTGTATCCCGTTCCAATACCTTAAGCTCGTCAGCTTTTTCTTTAAGGACAGTCTGAACAATATATTCCAAAAATTCTTCCGCAAGATCCATATTATCGTTTAAATCATTGAAGGCAACTTCAGGCTCGACCATCCAGAATTCGGTTAGATGCCTTCTTGTTTTAGATTTCTCCGCACGGAAAGTGGGGCCGAACGTATATACTTTGCCGAGAGCCATTGCGCCTGCTTCCGCATAAAGCTGACCAGACTGGGTTAGATAAGCCTTCCCCAAATCGAAATAATCCGTTTCAAATAAAGTAGACGTTCCTTCGCAGGCTGCAGGAGTAAGAATAGGAGGATCCATTAATATAAAATCCCGGCTGTCAAAGAAATCCCTAATTGCTTTTACGATTCTATGCCGGATTTTAAGTATTGCAACCTGCCTGCTCGAACGGAGCCAGAGATGCCTTTTGTCCATTAAGAATTCTACGCCGTGCTCTTTAGGGGTGATGGGATAATCTTTAGCTTCATGAATTACTTCTAAGCCGGTTGAATCAAGCTCATATCCACCCGGAGCACGCGGTTCTTTTTTAACTTTGCCCGTAACAATAATGGAGGATTCCTGCCCGATACGATCTGCCATATCAAAAATTTCAGGACTTACATTCCCCTTAAAATAAACACACTGGAGGTACCCGGTCCCGTCTCTTAAAATTAAAAACTTTATTTTCCCGCTCGATCTCTTATTAAACAGCCATCCTTTTAAAGTAACTATTTGATCTACAAAATTTCCTAGATCCTTAATAAAAATTTTCTGCATGCAAAAACTGCCGATTAATTTTGAATTGCCAAATATAACCAGAGGGGTATAAAAATACAAAGAAAGGAAGAGCTCCCTGTATAGAATCGACGCGAACCCAGAGTAAAGTATCTAAATTATTTTAATAAAACTGATTTAATAGTCTGCCGTTATTTTCCGGCAGTCATTTGAATAAAGTAAATGCCCCGGGAGTATATTTCCTTTATTATCTTTCTCATCTCTTAAAACTGAAAAGAAATTTTTAAAGTCGGAACAAGTTCCGTGTAATCCGTAAAATCTATTCTTTCCATTCTTATTTTTACGGCAAGATCTTTATTGAATTGAATAGCGCTCCACACTGCATCAAGAGTCGAAAGGAAATGATTAATATAAATTCCGATCACGGCTTTGTCCGAGACATTATAATAGTCGTTTGCCTTGCCTCTCATTGCCGAATAAGTTTTAAAGTTCGGTGGGTAGTTAAGGATACTTTGTCCATCCTGGAAATCATTCCATCCTGGTGTAAATTGAGGATATTTCCCAATGAGTTCATAGTACTGCTGCTCACCGTGAAGCGGAAGCTTATGAGTACCGTTTTCGTATTGATTCAACAGTACCCAATTTACTCTTTGCCAGGGCGGAAGAGATTCATCATTGCTTATAATAATGCCCGGATCAATTCCCTGTAAATTTGTATTAATAACATATTGAGCATATCTAACCACGCTCCAATTATGGTCCGGATTCTTGTAATCATCTGCATACCGCTGAAACTCATTGGTCTTATCATCACCTTTATTTTCATAAATAACTGCAGTTGTAATTACGGCAGCTTCAAGAGCGACAAAAACTCCTGCTTTCCAATATTCACCGTTATAAAGTTCTCCAGCACCCGGAATTATTATGGAAAATAAACCGGCCAAAAAAGGAGATTTTTTATTCTGCAGCTGCTGAAGCAGAGCCGGAGATTGCTGAAAGCCGGTTTTACTGAGCAAATACCTTGAATCGGCCTGCAGGTTTCCCGATAAAAGAGAATCGGCAGGCTGTGCCCCGGCGAAAGCTGATAGGGCTGTAATTAAAAAAAATATTTTCTTCATAATAAATTTCAATTTGGTTTTTAAAAAAAATAAATCCTAATCAAAAATTTTTAGTAATCAAATCCGAACAAAATCCCGCCGTAGAACCGCCATTCTTTTCCATAGGTGATCTTTTCATTTCTTACTATTCTTTCAACCTTATCAAATCCGTAAGAACCATTAAAGAATATGCTTGTAGGAAAAAGATAATATGAATTCAATTGAATCCTTATTTCGGCACCGGCACCTTTTTTAAAATCATTCAGTTGAGGAAATTTGCCTGTCCATGCATTGCCCAAATCTCCATAGACGGAAAAAAATATTTTATCTAGGTAAAGATGCCCTGCTCTTGCGTCGATGTTTCTAAACAAAGGAAACCGGTAGGTAAAATTAAGCCAGCCGATTTCATTGCCGCTGATTGCATAAAACGGATAAGATTTCATTCCGATTAGTCCGCCCAGATAAAAATCGAAAAAGTCGGGCTGCTTGGGACCCAGAATAGAACCGGCTCTGATCTGTGAGGTTAGTGTATGATCAGACCAAAGAGGGAAATAAATTTTCGAATTTAATTCCAGCCTGTGGAAATTGAACAAACCGTAATTAGGCTTCAGGATGCCGTCTTGAACCGTATAATCGCCTGTTTCATTAAATTTATTAGATTCGTAATTATACTGGGCTTCAACCACAATCCCCTTCGGATTAATATCATCATCCTTATCCGGCAGAATTGCATTAAATGTATACTTAAGCTGAAAATTTCTGCCGATTAAATATGTATCGTTAAAAGTCGGATACAATTCGGGCGGGTTTACAATGGGAATAATAAAGCTCTCAACACTTGCAGTATACTGGCTGTATATAAATCTAAATTCAAGATCCGAACCCCTGGCAAATATCCTATGTTTTGCCGCGGCGTCGACTTCAAACAAATTATAAGTCACTCCCGTTTTTACATATTGAGATAAATCCAGGGAATCGAAAACTATGGTAGCGTCGCTTTTCCTGCTGATGTTATAAAGCTCGAGTGACATTTCAGGTTTTATCCCGAGGTTGAAAAGAAGAGGGAGCTTATTCCTGTAATCAAAGTTCAAAAAGAGATCTCTTTCCAGCCTGGAGTTTATTGAGCCCCCGGCAAAGATAGAATAACGGTCGAGCATATCGCTGGAAGTAACATACAAACCGGGTTTTATTTTCTCTGCAAATGAATTTGAAGTATTGTAATTATCGTACCGTAT
>DATKLQ010000263.1:0-15379 GCA_035542335.1 Ignavibacteriaceae bacterium
ATAGAATCTTTTGATCTGAATTTACCCCAATCAATATAATTTCTTACTTAAAATCGGCCGAAAAGTAAATTTCATTTTGAAATTATGGTTACTCTTCTAATATTTGAGAGCATTACATGGGCCTTGTTGACCCTTTTAAAATTAAAAATTATAAAGGATAAATATGGAGCAGACAGAAGTAATTCCTGCGCTTGAAGAAAAAGAAAAATCATTTACTGAGGTCATTAAAAATTCTTTTAAAGAGCTCAAAGATACTACTATTGCGTTTGTCAAGGCTCCGCAGGCTTTATGGGGTATAAATGTTCCTTATGTGCTTGAAGGGCTGGTTTATTTCGGAATTTTAACAGAGCTGGGAATATTCTCGTCGGAGAATGTAGGATTAATCGACTCTCAGGCAAGTTTGGTTTATAGTTTTGTAACGGGCGGGATTACATTTGCCATGCTTCTGTTCGGCGGCTATTCGGATAAAATCGGTGTCCGGAAATCCTTAATAATTTCATTTATTGTATTTTTGGCCGGGAGAATTTTAGTCTCATTGTCCGGAACCCTTGGTTTATCAAATGGTCTCTGGTCTCCTATGTTTTTTACTATGATTTCCGGGCTGTTTATAATGGTTACTGCTTACGGATTGTATCAGCCGGCTGCGTATGCCGGAGTTAAAAGATATACTACGCCTAAAACCGCCGCTATTGCATACGGCGCAATATATGGTTTCATGAACTTAGGTGCATTCTTATCCGGATTCGTTGCGTCATTGACCAGGCAGAATTTTGAAACTACCTTTCCGCCGAACGGATTAACCGCTGTTTTCTGGGCTTTTGCATTAATTACGTTTATTGCTTTAATACTCTGCGTTGGACTCCTAACAAAGAAAGCCGATGCCGACGCCGTTGCGAAAGCGAATGCAGAAAAGAAACCCGGAGAGGAAGAAAAAACAGAAGAAGGCGCTCCGGCAGGGAAAAAAGTAAATAACATCCCGCTTTTAATTTACGGGGGGATTGCGGTGCTTTTCTTCTTATTATCAAGTGTACTAATAAATATACCGGTAAACTTTGTGGCCGGTCTGAATGTACTGGGAGCTCATATTAAAATTGATCTTCTGTTTATTCTTTCAATGTTATTCCTGCTGATTTCAATTTATGAATTTTTAAAAAGAAGGCCGCACCATCCGTTCAGGGATAAAAGATTTTCTTTCTTTGTATTTATTTTAATACCGGTTCAGACTTTATTTGCCCACAACTGGCTTACCATTCCTTATTATACAAAACGGGCTTTCCCGGTTGCTTCGGTAGTTCACAAATACTATGAAGTTTTTTCGAATATAAACCCGATACTGATTTTCATCCTTGCGCCGGTCATCGCAGGATTGACATCCAGGGCAAATGTGTACCGGATGATGATCCTGGGAACAATTGTAATGGCGATTCCTACTTTTTTATTAACTGCCGGCCCGAATATATATCTCTTTCTGTTATATGTTTTTATCAGCACAGTCGGCGAAGCCATGTGGCAGCCCAGATTCCTGCAGTGGATTGCCGAAGTTGCCCCGAAAGGAATGACCGGATTATATATGGGGGTGGGACAGTTCCCCTGGTTCCTTACAAAAGTAATTACGGGATTCTATTCAGGCTGGTTCTTGATGCATTACTGCCCCGACGGTGTTCCGCCCTCGCAAATGAATACCCAATTTATGTGGTTCATTTACGGATTGATTGCAATTGTAAGCCCTATAGGATTAATTCTGGCTAAGAACTGGATGATTAAAGGGTTTAAGGAAAAGTCAGCACAGTAAAGGAAAGTAGAGTAATGAGTAAGGAGAAAGGAATGGGTAGCGAGTAAATAGTAAGCAGAAACAGTATTTAAAATGACCCTGGTTTAAAGAAATTATGTTATTAAGATAAACCGGATTAATGAGTAAGCAAAAGCAAAAATAGCTCCGCCCCAAAATGTTGCTAATACGGAAATCTTTTTATTTGATTCAACCCTCCGTTCACCCCAAAGTTTCATTGCTAATCCTACCATAATAGGTGAAATAAATAAGCTTAATCCGTAAAAAGAGCTGTTATTAAAAATACGATTGGGATAGATAAAATATGATATTAATCCGAAAATTGCGTTGCGGCATCATTTTCAATTTTTCCCGAAAGAGATCCCTGGTATACTGTATCCCCGTTTTCTCCTTTGCAAAGTGCGAAGTTTAGCTCTTCTGAATCGGTGTAAAAATATTTATAGCCGCTGCTCTTATAACCTGCCTGATTAATAAAAACAGATTGGGAATATATTAAAGCCGGTGAAAAAAGCAGGATGCTGCATATAAACAGTAAATTTCCCGTGCTTGATTTTTTTAAAGGAGCTTTCAAATTATTCTTCGGAATGTTGCAGACAAATTTACTCAAGAGTGACCTGATAGTAAATTTTATTGCTGCTATTTAAACAAGCCGTGTAAAAACATCATAAGCTCCGCCCAGCTTTTCAAGTCCGCCTGCCCGTTATAAGCAATGGGTATGTTAAATTTTTTGCCCAGGCTGTCTGCATCAGGATTTGTAAAAGCGTGTTTTGCATCTGGGTAGCTGACGAATTTATAATCAACACCGGCATCGTCCATTGCTTTTTTAAATTTGTCCGCAGTTTCCTTGGGAACAAAAGGATCGGCATCGCCTGCGCACACAAGCATTTTAGCTTTAACATTGCCGGGTTTTTTTACTTTATCGGTAGGGAGCATACCGTGAAAACTGGCAACTCCATCGAGATCAGCTCCGGCAAGTGCAATATTTAGTACCACACCGCCTCCGAAGCAATAGCCGATGGCAGCAATTTTTGTTGAATCAGTTTGTTCCTGCTCTTTCAGCAGAGCAAGGCCTGCTAGAAATCTAGTTTTTAAAGTATCGGGATTCTGCATTACCCCCATTGCAAGGTTCTGTGCATCTTTAGGATTGTCGGCTTGTTTCCCATTTCCGAACATATCTACTGATAGTGCGATGTATCCGGAGTCCGCAAGCATATCGGCTCTCATCCGTGAATAATCATTATTTCCCCACCATTCGTGGACAACAATTATTCCGGGTCTTTTTCCTTTCTTGGAAGCGTCATATGAAATGTATCCTTTCATAGGCGATCCCCCGGCCGTATAAAGAACTTCCCGCCTCATTAAGCTCGGTTCCTCAGTTTTGGGCTGCTCTTTTTTTTCACCGCAGTTTAGGGCGGTAAATAAAAACAATAAAGAAATAAGACTATATTTCATAACTCCTCCCGGTCTGGTTAAATTATCTTTATTAAAGAATTTTATTGTCACGATGAGCAGTAACATCTGTTCTCATTTTAAAGGTAGGAAGTTCAAAAATATATTTGTATTACAGAATTACAAAAGGAGAATATCACAATCTGTTTTTGTTCGGATAAAGATTAAAACTTTATAAATGCCCAATAACGAACATTGAATGTCGAATACACAAAGAGCTAAGGTACTTAATCTTGTAATCTCGAATTATTTTACGGTTATTTTCCCCTCCATTCCGTCATGATAAGTGCAGAAATAAGGATAATCACCCGGTTTATCAAACTTGTAAGTATATACATCTCCTTTACTCATCCGCTTTGAATGAAACAGCTTATTCGGATTATCGGGGGTACCGCTGGCTACATTATGTTTCTCGTTATCATTATTTATCCACTTTACGGTTGTTCCGGCGCTTATGGTTTTTTCTTTTGGAACGAATTCCTCATTCTTCATTGATATTTCAACCGTTCCGGAACTATCTGCCGGCGTTAAGTATTCTTTCATTGAATTAATTCCAGGATTTTTTCCGGTTAGAAATTCTGTTGAAGAAAATATGAGAATAATAATGAAAAATAAAAATCCGCCTAAATTTTTTGCTTGCCTCGACATGGAAAACTCCTTTAATTAATTTAAAACATATAATCAATTAATTAAGTACGTTAATTATCTAACCGGGGACAATTATTCTATATTTTAAATCACCAAATCAATGCTATTATAATTTTTTTTAGGTATTAATTTGTAAAATATCATGGAAGAATCATAAAAGATATTTTAAGCTTAGCGCTCAATATTTAAATGCGAAATATTACCGTATTCATTAAATCGTTTAAATTTTGATTATAAAATCATAAAAAATCCATTCTGCTTTGATTCATTTCACTTTAAATCGACGGACGGCTCACTAATCGCTTTATAGTGATTTTAATCCTTCTTTTTTTAATCAATAAATGTTAAATATTGTTTTGTAAAATGTGAAATAGAATAAATAATTAAAATGAAAGGATGTTGTATGTATAGATTAAAGAAACTTACGCTGAGTTTTTTCCTTGCAGGAGTTATAGCTTTACCTGCCGGGTTATATGGTCAGGACAATACTATGCAGAATTCAAAAGATTCACTCCGGAGTAATTCAAGTGCGCATCCGGATATGAATATGAATTCCAGCCAAAGCAGTATGCAGGACGCTTCTTCTAATTATACTGCTGCTCAGCTGGACCAGGCACTTGCCAGGCTCAATGAAAAGCCCGATGATAATGTAAAAACAGAGCTTGAAGGGGTAGCCGAAACACAGGCGAGGGATCTTCAAACAAAGCTCGGGCTGGCTGACGACTCCTATAAAAATATAAAAGATGCCATCAACGATTATCTTGATAAAAGATGGGAAGACAGAGTTGAATTGGCAAAACAAGCAAACAACCCGAATGAATATAAAGATAAATCCGCAGACCTCGCTTATTTAAGAGTCGATTTGTCCAAAGATATAAAGGATGAAATAGGGAAAGAGAATGCCGGCAAATGGAATTCAGAGGCGGTTAACTTCTGGACTGCATTGGATAAAGCGGATTTTAATGTGAAAGCCAAGGAGGCCGGTATAGCTGCAGGCACCGAAAATTCCGGAATGAACCAGATGAATATGAATGAGAACCATATGATGCATAACAATCAGCAGAATAATACTGATCAGAATAATACTAACGGGACAAATACTGATTCAACTAATCAGAAAATGAAATAATCGATTTTTTTCGGATCATAATAGCAGGAATTTCAATAATGAAGTTCCTGCTTTTTTTATTAATAAGATCCTGCATTTCCGAATCTTCCGGTCTTTTCAGTCAAGTTTAAATTTTATAGGAATATCTATTTCGCATTCTATTGCTCTGCCGAGCATTCTATCTGAAGAAATTTTCAGAATATAATTATAAAGTCTCTTCTTATATTTATTGAAGAGAAGTGTAAACTCAACTATTTGATTATTTCCCCTGTCCAAATTTTTTTAAAGCTTAACTAGATAGACGCAGAAATCATTTTAATGTTTCCGGTATGCAAAAATAATTTTTAGTCATGTTACGGCATTAGATTAGCATTTACATAGGGGATTTTTTTTCTTGATAAAAGGTATGCAAGCAGGAGAGGAATATCACTTGGGATACAGGGGTAGGAACTTCATCAATGAAGTTCCTACTACTAGAATGCATGTTTCATATCAGAAGCTTACCAAATATTCTGTGCCGTGGAGAGTATAATAAGTGTAGTATAAATTCTTGCAGGCAGACGCTACTTTTTTATTATCGTCGAAATGTCCTACACCTCTAAGCTGATATAAAGCTATAGGGCTTCCAATCTGATATAATGCTACTGCTGCGGACAATCTTTCTTCATCGCTTTTTCCGTTTCTTAAAAGGTTCAGAAGAGGAATCATTGCCGGCGATGCATCATCCGGCTTAAGATAAGATTCGCTTATCAGATCCGACAAAACCTTCGCAGCACTTGTATGAAGTCCGGTATTTTCGGATTTGATGGCTTTAATAAGATTAGCTACGATTGCGGATTTTTTTTCGGCCGAAAAAACGGCCTGCTGGGCTGGAAGTGTCTGCACCGCAAAAAATGCAGAGACCACAAACAATAAAGTTTTCATCTCATGCCTCCTTTATAAGTTGAAAAGTTTTTTTTGTTACTGCCGGTAAAAACTTAAATTTAAAAAAGGTCAGTTGTACTGAAAAAGTGATTGAGGGATTAATAAAGAAAAGAACGGAAGTTTAGCAGGGAATATGGAGAAGGATGGATGATGGAAGATGTGAAGAAGACAGGAGACAGAAGACAGGAGAAAAAAGTTAGATTAAAAATTGTATACCTTTACCCTTTGCTCTATGCACTCTTTTATCCATAAAAAGCTCCGCTCGTGCATTCATGCAGCCATGCATCATGCAAGAGTGAATTTGCACGATTACTGCTTTTCCGCATTATGAAATAGCAGCTGGTGAGCTTTGCCTGTTTTCCTATAGTAGATTAATGTAGAGAGGGGCGGGCAGCGATCAGGATAATCAGGAGAATTTATATTTTCAAATTCTATTATTCCGGTATCTTTTAAATTAAATACTGCAGCAACTTTGTAGGACGTGCCATATTTTATATCCTCATCAATCTCTTTTTCAATCAGCTTTCTTCCATTCGCTTTTAATCCACTGGTAAAGCTGATCTGCAGCTCAGGGATCATATGCTCAATAAATTTTTCGCGCGCCGGAAGATCATGATGAAGCAATTTGAATGAATATGAATAAAACTCATTCCAGTAATCGGCTTCCTTCCTTATATTTTCCGGTAAATCCGAAAGTTCATACCTCCAGATTTTCTTCAACTGCTTCTTCGCTTCATTGAGCCTGCTTTTTACGGTTCCGGCAGCGATTCCCAGAATTACGGAAATGTTTTCATAGCTGTTGAAGATCGTAAAATACCTGAGAAGAACCACAGCCTTAAGCGGCTCGCTTAAATGGTTGATCCTTTCCATTAAGAATTCGGCCGAGCTCTTTTTTTCTATTTCATCTTCGAGAGTTTTATCGTCAATTTTGGAATCGATAAGCTTTGCGGATAAAGGTAAAGAGCTTTTCCTTTCACTTAGAGAACGAAGGCAGGATCGTTTTACAATAGTACGGAGCCAGTAGAAGAAATTATTCGGTTCATTTATTTCACCCCTATGAACGAATGCACTGATGTATGCATCCTGAAGGGCATCTTCCGCAATATTGCTGTACCTGCAGATTTTAAGTGCGTAGGCAAGCAGCCTTGGGTGATAAAAGCTTATAAGACTGCCGAAGCACGATTTGTCTCCGCATCGTGCCCCGGCAGTCCATTCATTTAATAAATTTTCTTCGTTCATTCTTTATATTACTTTAAAAAAGTGCGGCACACAAGGGGAGTTTGTCCGCATTTAACCTGGATCATATCCTCTTTTATTTTGTAAATGTGCCGCTTGCTTTTGCATAAACTTTACCGTTGATCATGCCGGTAAGGTTCAGCTTCATTTCTTTCGGCGAAGTAAATTTAATATCGATCTGTTCCACGTACATCTTATTCTCTACTATTCCCTGGTATTGTACAAAAAGATGGTTCTTTTCTATCCAGTACCCGTAATGATCGTGAGTGGTGCCGGTATTGTCGATGCTGTATAGATGGACAAGCCCGGTATTCGGATCATAAGCCAGGAGGTTTTCACCCACCAGCGAGCCCGATTCTTTTGTTGCAAATTTTTCATGCGCAAGGATACCTGTATTTTCACATACTGCCGAACAATCAAATGTGTATACGCCCGTCATGGTTTTCTCGCCCATCTGAACAACGGCATTATCAAGCCTCCAGTTTCCTACAAACTGAAGAAGATTAGCCTGTGCCTCGGGAGTATCGCCTGCGAAGGCTGAAATGCTGAAAAAAAACATTAAAATCGGGAAAGCTGCTTTTTTTATCATTTTTTTAATCCTTTTAGTTGTTATTGATTAATTTTTTATAAGAGAGCAGGTGAGGATTAAAAAAGTTCGAAGGTTCTGATAATTTATTTATTACGGAAAGAGATCAATAGAGGAAGATTTGAGAACTGCAGCGGTACAATCATACAATCATCCATCCAAGCAATCATGTATCCAAGCAATCATGCATCCAAGCAATCATGCTACGCGGTGATAAACGCAGAATCCTTACTTCATTAGGATAAATTTCCTGGTTTGCGTAAAATCCCCTGCTTTCATAATATAAAAGTAAACTCCGCTTGAAAGGCTGCTTCCGTCGAATTTCACGGAATAATTCCCTGCGGGTTTTTCTTCATTTACAAGTGTTGTCATCTCTTTGCCGATCAGGTTATAAACCTTGATTGTAACTAATCCGTGTTCGGCAAGAGTGTAATTTATAGTTGTGGAAGGGTTGAAAGGATTCGGGAAATTCTGTCCGAGATAATATGAAGCGGGATTTTGCTGAATCTGGCTTGATTGGGATTTTAACTCAGGTGAAATAAAATTTAGGCCAGTAATTATTATTGCAAATAGTATAAAAAAAGAAATTTTCATAATCTTATTAAATAATTATACTTTACTAGTTAGATAATTTAAACCGCATTTTTGTTTCAGCGATGTGATACCGGAAACAAGCTGGTTTCCCTTTTGATATCTTAAAATAAAAATCCTCTCGCTTTGAGAGGATTAATTTCAAATAAAGTCAGAATTGAACAAAAATTACTATTAATGCTCCCCGGTATTTTAAATTACTAAATTCTATTTAATGAATTCATTCAGCGCAAGCTTATCGTCGATTGAAAGCGAGCCGTCTCTCGACTTTAAAGCGATTTCCGGGTCTTCTGCTTTATCCCTGAGATATTTTTTCATTTTTCTGAAAATACCGCTGCCCAGGAATTTATAGGTGGTAAACAATGCAGTCTTTATACCGTTCAGCGATGGGAGTTTTTTTACAAATGATTCCCATTCACCGTTGGAATCATTACGCCAGCCGCTGAGCAGCAAATAATCAGTATTTTCAAGATTTTTTGGTTCAAAACTGTTAATGGGAACCAGCTCGGTAGACAACCCTCTATTTAAAAGGAATGCCGCAATTTCTTCACCGTATTTCCTGGTGGTGCTTTGATTGTTCTGTACGATTATTAATGCTTTTTTCATTTGATACCTCTTTTCATTTCCGACAGCAACCTAAAAAGGATATAAGCAAAACTCAATTTTTATTAGATGAAAGGTCAATAGAAAATGGTAAATGGAAAACCTGCCTGACCGGCAGGCAGGTGGTAAATGGCGGAGGGATAAATGATTACAAAATTTAAAGATTAAAAAATACCATATCCTATACTCTTTGCCCTATGCTCTTTGCTCTGCTGCTATAACATTATTGAGAGAATTATTTATTTTTAAACTGAGTATCCCAAAGAGTAATCATTATGAAAACAAAATTGAACAAACTCTACTTAATCATCCTCTCACTGCTAAACTTTAGCATTCTTTATTCCCAGGAAGTACGGCCGGTGCGGGACGAAGTCGGCTTCTGCTGGGAAGGAGATAAGTTTGATTCTTTTATAAAATGGCTGGATGAGAACTGCGGACAGGACAATTTTAAATCTGAAAATCTCATTGCTGCAATCTCCCCGCATGACGATTATCTGTATGCGGGGAAAGTTTATTATCCTCTCTACAAGCTCATCCACACAAAAGAAGTCGTAATATTCGGGGTGACCCACGGTGCCGTAAGAAAAGAGATTAATGATCCGAAGAATATTCTTATTCTTGATGAATTTAAAAAATGGAAAGGTCTATACAAAGATGTTGAGGTCTCCCCTTTACGTGAGATCATCAAGCGGAAGCTCGATAAGCAATATTACATGGTGAGCAATAAAGCCCAGACTCTGGAACATTCGATCGAAGCATTGATCCCTTTCCTCCAGCATTATAACCGTGATATTATTATTACTCCCATCATGGTAACGGCAATGCCTTTCGGCAGGATGGATTCTTTAAGCTCGGAGCTTGCCGGTATTATTTCTGGTTATGAAAAAGATAATAACCTGAAGCCCGGTAAAGATATTTTCTTCCTTATCTCCAACGACGCAAATCATTACGGCGAAGACTTTGATAACCAGCCGTACGGGCTGGATGAAAATGGGCATGAAAAAGCGACTGCTAATGATAAAAGAATAGCGGACGAAACTTTTAACGGGGCTGTTTCAAACGAAAAAATTAAAAGCTTTTCCGGTTTGCTTTGGCCTGAAGCCGGGGTAAGTAAGGATTGCCCGCTCTGGTGCGGAAGATATCCCATAGTATTCGGACTGCTTACTATAGAAAAGATTATGAACGAACAGGGTAAGAAGCTGAACGGCAAAGTTTTTAAATATTCCGATTCATGGACGGCAGGAGTGCTTCCGTTTAAAGGCTCGAAAATGGGAATAACGGCTCCATATTCGTTAAAGCATTGGGTAGGCTGGTTGTCCGCAGGCTTTTATGCGCAATAATCATATCTGCGTAAATCCGTGTAATCTGCGTTCTATTGCTTCTTTCAGGAAGATCCGGGATCAATATTTACCGTACCCTAACCCGATTGCCCATTTTGTAGCCACTCCAATGCTGGCATGTCCGTCCCTGCCTATTTGTGTCCATAATCCCGGGCTGAAATCACCTAAATGTATTATACCGGGGTAAATATCTGCCATGATAAATGCTTCTCTTATACCGCTCATAACCAGGGAGGCCATCAGCGAATTATTTTTATCCCAGAATAAACCTGCCTGCCAGCCTGTTTCAATTGTTCTTTCCCTTCTTACCGTGCTTAGATCCACAAGATGTTTCGTACGGAAACCTATGCCGAAAGAGAGATTATCTTCATTGTTCATGCTTTCCGTTAAGCCGAAAACTCCTCCCAGGCCGTAGCGGAAAAATAATCCCCACTTTTGTTCAAAAGGAAACTTCCATTTCATCACAAAATACTGCCCGGCATGAAGCCTGCCTTCAGGAAAAAGATAAGCCGGCTGCAGGGACCAATCGTTAAGGTTTAATGTTCCGCTGAAAAATCGTTGTATGTTGTCGAAGCTGAAAAGAATTATGCCGCCCAGATCAAAAACATAAATATCGACAATCTCATCCATGCTGTACAGCTCATCGGGGCCGGATTCCATCATTTCATTCAGAAGATGCTGCAGCATTACAGTGACTGAGGAAAAAAGCCATGGAACAGGTGTTCCGTATGATTCATACCATTCTTTCATTTTTGCATAATCCATTCCGCCGCCTATTAGATGATTCTGGTAATTCGGTATCCACTGCATTTTATTTCTTGTAAAGCTGATGGGGAGCAGTTCTGTTCTTAAGATATGATTAAATCCAAAGGCTTTCATACTTCTGGCGGGATGGCCAAGGCTCCGCATGACAACCCTGTAAAGTGTATAATAATCGTGATCATTTAGCTTGTTCGAAGTCTCATAAAGCTGGAAGATATCGAATCCTCCATTAATGATTAAGGTTAAAGGATTAAAAATGGCTTCGCTTCCATAAGATTTACCGTCATAAAAATATTTTTGCTGCGGAAGAACGGCAGAGGAGAAAAGAATTAATGCGGCAATTATGGTTTTAATCATTAAAGTATTCTTAAAGTTTCAACCGCCAAAGTTATAAATATTGGATCAAGATGGAAACAGCAATATTAGTAGAGAGTATGGAGCAGGGAGGAAGGAGTATGAGAAATAAGCAGTAAAAAGTAAGAACTCTGTCTTCAAATTGAATACAGAGTGGAAATGAATTTCGATATCGAACTTCCATTAATGAATATCGAATAAACTGCATAATCGTATGTGTTTGTTATTTGGCGTTCAGAATTCAACATTCGATATTGGATTTTTGAAATGGAACGTAGATAACGCAGATTAATTATGATCTGCACAGATCAGCAGAATCAGCGTAATCAGCGTTCCCCGCGAGAAGGGACTATGCTCTTATTGGTTATGTTGACAACACGGAGAAGTCCCCTCCTTCTCAACGAGGGTGAGGGGTGGGTTAATACCCGACGCAACTGAGTTTCATTAAGTCTTTCCCTTTGGGAAGGATTTAGGATGGGCCTTTACTAAAGAAATATAGGCGGGAGAGTAATAATTTGTTGGACTTTTTTAGATTGCGGCTCATGCGAGGTCCTGACATTCTCTGGCAATAGAAGTCTCCCATTTCCGGGAGTATTTAACGATGCTTGCTTACTTATGCCAGCAGCGATTCTGTAGGGATATTGAAATGTTTATGAAGATTTCTCATCATATCGGCAGTAAGCTCCCGCTTTCTGCTTAAGATTTCTGAAACTCTGTTTTTACCCCCCATAGCTCCGGCCAAATCTGTCTGTTTAAGTCCAAGCTGCTCCATCCGGAATTTTATTGCTTCCACGGGATCCGGCGGGGCAATTTTATAGTTTTTTTCTTCATAGGATTCGACAAGTGTCACCAGCACTTCCAGCAGGTCGCCGTCAGGAGTATCGGGTTTTGCATTAAAAAGCTCATCTATTTTTCTTATAGCTTCTTCATAATCTTTTCTTGTCTTAACCGGTTTAATATTCATATAGATTTCATTCTGTTTGATTTTAGAATCAAAATATAAATTACTATAAATCTTTAAAATGGAAATAAACCCACCCCTTCTTCCCCTCCAGGGAGGGGACACTTCCATTGATTTACATGTTAACACTATATGGTTGAAGTTAGGACTCTTTGTAATTAATTAACAAAACAAGACAAAAGCTCCCAAAAGAGATTTTATTGGTAAAGTTAACAATACATATTTAAAGAGATAGCTTATTACAAGTATGTTAACAAGCTTAAGAAAGCGGAGGAGTCCCCTCCTCTGGAGGGGCGAGGGGTGGGTCAACACCGACAGCACTGAACTTCATTAAGTACTTCCATTTGAGAAGGTTTTACCTTTCTGCCTATGGGGGATGATGGGATTTCATGAAAGAAATACCGGCGGGAGAGTAATAATTTTGTTGGACTTCTTGAGATTGTGCCTAATGCAGACAGCTACTAATTGTGTTCAAATTTATCCTTGCGGTTCTAAAATTATTTTTTATCAACCCGCATCAAATATATCTTGCCTTGTTTTTCAGCAAAAGAAATTTTGACTCCGGGTTTGAAATTATATTTTTTGCGAATGTCTTCGGGAATTGTTACTCTGCCCCGAGTGGTAAGTTTTCTTATTTTCATTTTTCCCTCTGATATAAATTTACCCAACTCACCTCCAAAATCCAATTGAAGCTATCTAAAAGTTGTCATTCCGAAACCTGTACTGAATTCATTTCAGTATCATTCGGAATCTTCAGAACGAAGAAGATGCTGAAACAAGTTCAGCATGACGAATCCTTACCTTTAAGACGGCATCTACACTAAGATATTTTTCTTTAATAATAGCAACATATGTAACCCACATCCGGCAATATGGTAGACTAATGCCTGGATTTTCGCTCTCTTCCCGTCGGCTCCTATTGGAAACAGGAGGCATTCTATCTAATTATTAAAAGGGTTTCTTCTGTCTTTGTTAAAATCCGGGCGGTATGTTTCGGCGCTTTCCAGTTCCTGGGTCCAGCCGTTATGCAGCCCGTATTTATCCAAAAGACGCAGAGCTCTTTCATGTTCGGATTTTCTCAAAGGACGGTTGATAAGAATATCTTTGTAAGATTTGTTTGCCGGGTAATACTGCGACATCAGTGAAATGTGAACATTGGGACTTAGTTCTTCAGCAATAAACTTGAAAACTTTTTCTGTTTCGGATAAATCATTCGGCAGAATCAGGTGGCGTATTATCAATCCACTTACAACGATACCGCCTTCATAAACAAGCTCATCACCGACCTGCCGGAACATTTCTTTTACCGCTTCTTTTGCTTTTTCAAAGTAGTTATCAACCAGCGAATATTTTTTTGCATACTCGCTGCTGCCGTATTTAAAATCAGGCAGATATATATCCGCAACACCGTCATAGAGCTTTAACATTTCAACCGAATCATATCCGTTAGTATTATAAATAATAGGAAGATTAAGCCCCTTTTCTGCAGCAAGGTAAATTGATTTTAAGATTGTTGCGGAAAAATGCGTCGGTGAAACAAGTCCTATATTGTGGCACTTTTTATTATGAAGCTCAAGCATTATTTCAGCTAACCGCTCGTGGCTTACTTCGTTATTTTTTTCCGCTGCCGGGTTCTGGCTTATCTCGAAGTTCTGGCAGTAGATGCATTTTAAGTTGCAGTTCCCGAAAAAAATATTTCCGGCACCTCTTGTTCCCGATAAAACGGGTTCTTCTCCGAAATGAGGAGTATAAGACGATACAACAGGCAAATGTCCGCTTGTACAAATTCCATATTCACCGTTAACACGATCAACCTTGCAATTGCGCGGGCAGCTTGTACATGAAAGGAGGTTTTTATAAGCCGCTTCAGATCTTCTGTATAGTTCGCCGCTTTTTAATAATCTTATGTAAGATGGAATAAAATTCATTTAAAGCAAATTAACAACTTGTAATCATAAATAAAATTTAGATTTTTAGACCGGCCTGCGGTGCCGGAATACGGCAATAAAGAATGGAAATATATTCCCTTAATATTTATATTTTTACTCTTATTCGATGAGGCAAATTGACAGGAGCACTTCATGAAAATAATTAAATATCTGATTCCCATCTCTTTTTTATTCCTGGTAAGCCGGAATGCGTTTGGACAGGTTGAGAAGAAATCTTTCCAGCTGACCGACCTCAGGAAAGTAGTGGGTATATCCGAACCCCGCATTTCACCGGACGGAAAGGAAGCTGCCGTAATTGTATCACGTCATAATTGGGAGAAAGATTCCGTTTTGCAGGAAATCGATCTTGTTGATGTTTCAAGCGGGTCGCTCCGCAGCCTGACATATAGCCGGAGCGAAATTTCAGGGCTTAACTGGTCGCACGACGGAAGCCGGCTCGGATTTATTTCACTCGATGAAGAGACAAAAAAGCCGCAAATATATTCAATGCCTATGAACGGCGGCGACCCGGTAAGGATTACAGATTCCAAAACCGGTATTGAAGAATTCAGCTGGAGCCCTGACGGGAAAATGCTTGCATTCGTTTCACAGGATACTATACCGAATCCGAAGGAAGTAAAACATCATGAGGATGCGTTCCAGGTAACCGACAATAATTTTACCGTCCGCACCCCGGTTCATCCCTGGCATTTATGGATTGTATCCGCTTCCGGCGGGAGAGCTAAAAGATTAACGGCCGGAACATTCAGCATCTGCACCGATCAAAAAGACATCTCTCCTGTTGTATGGAACCCGGACGGGAAGTCGGTAATTTTTCAGAAATTTCCGGATGTATGGGAAGGCAATTCATGGCATTCGGTTATAGCTCAAGCGGATACAGGAACAGGGGAAATTAAAACGATCATCAGCGATGAAGCTTCAGGCTGGCCTAACTATTCTTCACGAGGAACTCTCTCATTTGTACGTCCGCGCGATGGAAATCTTAATAAAGGAAATGCTGTTTATCTTAATGAAAACGGAAAGAATAAAGATATTACTAATGATTTGGCGCGCAATATAAATTATTATACATGGATGCC
>DATKLQ010000264.1:0-18637 GCA_035542335.1 Ignavibacteriaceae bacterium
CAGAACCAAACTTTGGGAATTCGGTTACGGTTACGAAGCCCGTTTCGAATATCGGTAACGTGTATTCTTCGATTTACGTTTTACGTCCAACGATACGGGTTTCATTACCGAATACCGCTAAACCATTTCTTTTCCATTTTGGATTCAATTTGACGATAAAGTACTTACTCAATACTTTCTCTTTCCATCTACCATTTCCCATCGTATCATTTGCCTTTTGCCTGAACTATAAATAAGTTTTTCTGTTGTCTTTCTTTTATTTACTTTATATAAAATCTTTAGGAGGGAAAATGATCGAAGGGAATCAAATTCAGAATGAGTCGAACACCGATTCAGATCAGCAGGAATTATCGCATACTGATAAAATATCCGGAATATTTACAGAACCCAAAAAAACATTTGAAGTTATATCTAAATTTCCGCCGAAAACATCCGATTGGCTGGTTCCTGTCTTAATACTGCTGCTTGTAATTTCATTAACACGTATCCTCGTTATGTCGAATGAAGAGATTTATTTTCAATTTAAAGAAAAACAGGTCCAGCAGGTTGAAAAAATGTTTGACGGTATGGTGGCAAAAGGGCAAATGACCAGGGAGCAAGCCGATGAACAGTTAGAAAAGGCAAAGGAAAGAATGGAAATGGGAAGAGGGCCGGTAGGATATATAATACAAACAATCGGGATAATTATAGTCGGGTTTATTGTCTACTTAATTGTGGTAGTTATTTACTTCGCTTTAGTAAAATTATTTTTAAAAGGAGAGGGGAATTTTTCTTCCGCTTTGGTAGCCAACGGCTTGCCGGCCTATATAATAATACTGCAGGTTATAGCTGCGTCAATCTTATCATTGGCTATGGGCAGATTATTGAACGATACAAGTGCGGCTTCTTTTATGAACTTGGATAAAGCTCAGCTTTCCGGATTTTTCCTGGGTAAAATAGATCCTTTTTCAATCTGGATTTATTCCGTAGTAAGCATAGGCCTTGCAAAGATGTTCAAATCGTCCTCTGCCGGAAAGTATTTCGCATTGGTTTTCGGTATTTGGATTATAGGAAGCTTTCTTATCTGGCTTTTAGGAAAAGCAGTACCATTTCTCAGCTTTTTATCCGAAATGTAAAAAATAGGATACAGGATACCAGATACGGGATACCAGATACGGGATGTTGAATATTAGATTATCAATAAGAGCAATAATAAATAGAGCAATAAAACAATAAAACAATAAAACAATAAAACAATAAAACAAATATCTAAACTCTCTAAATTCTAAATTCCGTATGAAATAGTTCAGTGAAAAGCAAAGTACGCGATAGTATATTTGCTTAAACGAGTCAGTTTCTGATATGATAAAAGAGCTTCTAAAAAAATATAATAATCCCCAAAATTTTTTTAATAGGGATTTAAGTTGGGTAGAATTTAACCGGCGGGTCCTTGAGGAAGCTTTGGATCCTGAGCTGCCTCTGCTGGAGAAGGTAAAGTTTATTTCCATTTTCTGCACCAATTTGGATGAATTTTATATGATCCGCGTAGCAGGAATTAAAGAACAGATTGCCGCAAATGTACTGGAACCTTCCATCGACGGTTTAACGCCTTTGGAGCAGCTTCAGCAGATAGAAAAAAAGATTCAGCCGATGCTTAAGCAGATTCTGCAGCTCTGGTCCGATGAAATTGCTCCCGCATTGAAGGCGAGCGGAGTACAGATTCTGGAACTGGATGATCTGAAACCTGAAGAGACGGCAATTTTAAATGAATATTTTAAGAAAGAAATTTTCCCGGTGCTTACCCCGCTAGCATTTGATCCGGGAAGGCCGTTTCCCTACATCTCAAACCTAAGCATTAGTCTTGCCATACTTGTAAAAAAACCGAACGGCGAAAATCTCTTTGCGAGGGTAAAAATACCCAGCATTCTTCCGCGTCTGATGCAGATAGACAAAATTATTGATCCGGGTAAAAAAACTCCGCTCGACGGCCAGTTTTCAGCTAGATTCATCTGGCTTGGAGATCTAATTAAAGCCAACCTTTCGCTTCTCTTCCCGGGTATGGAGGTGGTTGAAGCACACCGGTTCAGGGTTACCAGGGATACAGATATTGAGCTGCAGGAGGATGAAGCAGATGATCTCCTTAGAGTAATTGAAGAAAACATCAGGCAGAGGAGATTCGGCAAGGTAGTAAGACTCGAGGTAGCCAGCCGCATGCCCGATTTTATGATCGATACGCTGGTTGAAAATTTATTAATTACAAGAAATGACGTTCATCTGTTTGATGGTCCCTTAGGCCTAAGCGACATAATCGTGCTTTACGATTTGCCTTTGCATCAGCTTAAATTCAAACCTTACTATCCAGCCATACCCAAAACATTCGAAAGCGAAGAGGATATTTTCTCTATAATCAGGCAGAGGGATATCCTGCTTCATCACCCATATCATTCGTTTACTCCTGTTGTAGATTTTATCAAGCAGGCCGCACTGGACCCGGATGTCCTTGCAATTAAATGCACCTTGTACCGCGTCGGCTCCTCCTCTCCGATTGTAAAATACTTAATTGAAGCTGCGGAACGGGGAAAGCAGGTTGCAGTCCTTGTAGAGCTTAAAGCCAGGTTCGATGAAGAGAATAATATTTTCTGGGCAAGGGAACTTGAGAAAGTCGGGGTGCATGTTGTATATGGATTGCTGGGATTAAAAACCCATGCAAAAATTACCCTTGTTGTACGAAGAGAACTGGACGGCGTGAACCGCTACGTACATCTTTCAACCGGTAATTATAATATTGTAACTGCAAAAATTTATACGGATATAGGATTCTTCACCACGAATAAAGATATCAGCACAGATGCAACAGATATCTTTAATTACCTGACGGGGTATTCAAAACAGACAGATTTTAAAAAATTAATTGTAGCCCCGATAAACATGAGGGAGAAATTTATCTCCCTGATTTTAAGAGAAGCAGAGAATGTAAAAGCCGGCGGCGAGGGAAGAATAATTTTAAAGTTGAATTCACTAGTCGACCCGGTAATTATCGATGCATTGTATGAAGCTTCGAATACCGGAGTTAAAATTGATCTGATTGTAAGAGGCATCTGCTGTCTTGTACCCAAAGTCCCGGGCTTGAGTGAAAATATTAAAGTAATCAGTATAGTCGGAAGATATCTTGAGCACAGCAGGGTATTTTACTTCCTTAATAACGGAGCCGAAGAGATCTATTTAAGCAGTGCAGATATGATGCAGCGAAACCTCGACAGAAGAGTCGAAATTGCATTCCCTATTGAAGATGAAAAGCTTAAGAACGAACTCAAGAGAACACTTTTTAAAGCATCATTAAGAGATAATATTAAAGGGAGAGAGCTGAACGCCAACATGACCTACAGCCGCATCGAGTCAATCGATGCCGAGAAAAAAATAAGCTCGCAGGATTGGCTTATGCAGCATACGATTAAGGCATCGGGAATTGTGGCGAATAAAGTGTAAAGAAAAGTGATACTCACCTTCAAGGTGAGTCTCACTTAGCCTCTTATATAAATCATTCCGAGTAAAATCCCTCAATTTCCGGCTGACGGTAATGCAGCCAGAAACGCTGGAGCGCTTTAATCTCAAGAGGAAAGTTATAGAAGTTGGTTTTGTATCTGATATAGGAAAATATTTTAATTAATTTTCTTTGCAGGGAAGAGAGCTTAATATCTGAGAGCGTGGGTGCGTATCCGTTAAGTACTGTTTCAAAATTTCTTATCTTATCCACCATTTCAGGTTTAAGCCACGGAGTTAACGGATTTTTCCGCATATCGAAGGTTGCCCATTCGGGCTTCAGCCAGTCTTCCAGCTTTTCGGGGAATTTAAAACCTGTGTTGCTGACGGTTTCATAAAGTTCGGAACCTTCCGTCGGAACAGGGCTGTATATGTAAATAATTATTTCAGTGTCCGGGTTAATTTTCTTGATTTCTTTTATGAAGTTAATATCCTCATCAATTTGCCTCATTACTTTTTCAGGAGTTTCGGCAGGCATTCCAAGCACAAATGAATATTCGGGGATTATATTAAACTTTTTAAGCCGTGCTGCAAAACTTTTTATCTGTTCCCCGGATTGAGTTCCTCCCTTATCCATCTGTTTAAGTATTTCATCATTGCCTGTTTCCGCGCCGAAAAAGATCATACGGCACCCGGAATCGCTCATCAGCTGTAAGGATTCATCCTTATACTTATCAATTGTATCGATCCTTCCTTCACCCCACCAGCGCATCTTCTCATTCATAATCAGATTGGAAAATTCCGCCACTCTTTTTTCGGAGACAAAAAAATTATTGTCGTGAAATTCAATTGCATCCGCGCCGAAATTATCCTTCAACCATTTTATGTCTTTATAAATCTTTTCCGCCGATTTTCCTTTCCACCTGGCATTGTAAATCGGAACCACTGCGCAGAATGAGCAGGTAAACGGACAGCCCATGCTTGAATGATAAGCAATCGTTTTGTTCCCTAAAAACGTCCTGCCGAGATAATTTTTAATCGGGTAAAATTGATTAAGATATTCGTAGGGAAATTCAGGAAGTACATCCTGATCCTGTAAAGGGGCTAAGGGCGTTTTTATGATCTTATTTTCTTTTTTAAAGATCAAATTTTTTATTTCATCATAAGGAGAATTATTTTCTAAAGAATTTAACAATTGAGGAAATGCATCGTCCCCCGGTCCATTAATTATAAAATCGACATAACCTGAATTGATTGCAGCTTTGAACTGGTTTGCCGGAAAGTAGCCGCCCCAAATATTAATCACACGGGGATATTCAATCCTTATTTTTTTTGTATAATTGATTGCCTGCTCAAGCTGCGGGCCCGGCATTACCGTGCAGCCGAAATATTTATACTCGTTTGTTTTTAAGTAAGATTCAATTTTTATCCACGGATTCTTTTCCATGTTGCCGTCTACAAAAACGTACTCATATTTACCATGGATCGAAGCGCCCACCTGAAGGATCGAATTGGGGATTCTGTGCTTGTATTTTGCGCTTCTGGGATTAAATAAAATTACTTTATGCACGGCAATACTTAATGCTTTGGTTTTAAATTACATAAATTTTACAATTGAAAATATGATTTAAGTATGGCAGGTTGCGGTAGGATATTGATTCATTTTCATCTTTTACAATAACTCTCCTCACATGACCTAAAAACTCTTAATTTATCTTATCATTTAATGATTTGTTAACATTTTAATAACTGCTTGGTAACAGTATTAATTCATATTAGTCCGGGTAAAAATAAATTGGTTGAAAAATGATAAACGATATACTATCTGCAGCAGCCGTACTGCTTGCGCTCGGCATAGCAACATATGATACTCTGAAGCACGGTAAAAGAACCGAATAAGTTCTTTCCCGCTCTGTTATCTCTTTTGCATTAAAAATAATCGCGCTTCTACGTATTCTTTATCATTTTTATGCTTTCTCATTTTCATTCTATAGCGGAGATCCTTGAATAAGATAAAAGGACTTCTTAAAGTTAGCCCAGGGCTTTTCCCGTTGCCGTTTATTTCCGGTCTATCTTGGTCCGGAATTAACTCCGACGAAAGAATCTCAAACCCGTTCTTTATGTAAAAATTTTTCCAATCCTCATAATTCCAGTAATCTTGAGTTGCATGCCTCATCCCGAAATCATTTAAGCATTCGGCATTAATTTTTGTGACGATCTCATCATTTAAACCTTTTTTCCACACCACATCATTTGCAGCAAATATTCCTTTCGTTTTAAGCACTCTTTTTATCTCATCAATTAATGAATTTAAATCGTCATCATCCTGGAAGCCTAAAACCGATTCTGCAAAAGCCATGTCGAAAAAATCGTTAGGAAAGGGAAATTTTCTACGTTCGGGAAGAAATATTTTTATCCTATTATTTAATCCGGCATTACTTATTCTTTTTTCGGCATTATAAAACATTTCAGGCATGGCATCAATTCCATATAAATTTATATTGAATGCGGAAGCCAGCCTGACTAAAGTTTTACCGGCGCCAAAACCGACTTCCAGTACATTCTGTCCATCCTTAATTTCCAATTTTTTTATAAGAAGATCGGTTGCCGTTTTTCCTTTGGGATGAATATCTGTTTCGTTCTTCTTTGCCAAATATTTTAAATAAGAAAAATTACTTTTCCCTTTTGCTTCTATATCATTCATTATTTATTTATAGAAAAATGATTAATTAATCCGATTATAAAACTAAGTCAAAAAGCGCTGCAGCACCTGGAGCAGGCGGGGAAAAGTCCGCCTGCATTAATTAATTCCTTCCTGAATTTTGAAAAGATTGAGGAATTCCAAATTTCTTTTAAAGATTCTTTGTAAATATTTCCTATTGTTAAATTATAACATCTTCCGTGAGCAGGTATTACTGAGCCGTCCGACTTAATCATTATGTTTCTAAAAACATCATTGCAGATTTTCCCTACAAATTTATCAGGCTCGCGGTAAAACTCCTTTAGCTTATTCATATCTCCAATATCCGGCGAAAAGGATATTTTAAAAGGATACTTAAATTCTTTTACCTTAATTATTTCCTCCAGCATCAGCTCCAAATTAATTTTATCCAAATTTATTTGTTCAATATTCGAAACTGTAGCCGGATAGAGCGCACCGAAAAGATTATTATGAAGCTCGGCAATTTCATTGGTAATGAAATTCAGGTGCATAAAGCCGATCTGCTTGAGAGGGTAATCCCTGAAAAAATCGATGAACTCCTTTAAATGCCCTGTATTCCACTCAGTGATTACGCTGAATACTGAAACCTCGGGTCTTGGATTATGAGCAAATAATTCTTCGATCCCGGCGATTGCTTTTTGAAATGAATTTTTATTCCCGCGTATCTCATTATGAATTTTTTCCGGCCCGTCTAAAGAAATAAAAATTTCTTTTAATCCGGCGCTGCATAAGTCTCCTGCTTTTTGCTTTAACGTAAGTGCATTTGTCGTCATAGCCGTATAAAGATTTTTTCCTGTAGCATAGAGCAATGACTCGGCGAGGTAAGGATATATTAAAGGTTCGGTAAATGCATACCCTATTTTTACGGAAGGATAAAAATTTGCCGCCTGATCAAAAATTAATTTTATTAATTCCGGCGGCATATTAACTGGGTGGGAGCCCATTAAGTTTTGGTAAAAATTGCTTGAAGAATATTCTATCCCTACATCGCACATTTTGCAGTGCAGATTGCAGATGTTATTAACCCCAAGAACAATCCATTCGGGGGAATAGAATAATCTCTGAGGGTGTAACTTTATATTTGCCGTTCTGAGCTTTTCGGCGATCATCTTTTTTATTAAACCTAATCTGTAAATAAAAGCCAAGCTTGTGATATATATTCACAGCATTACCCGGCTAGGTAATTATATTTCCAAGCAGGTTCTTTTTCTGTCCACTTTCAATTGAATTCAGCCACTATTAAGTTAACAAAAACTCTTTTAGCAGTTAATGATGTGCGCTAAACGTGAGAATTTTATATGTAATCCTTAGTTAAGATTTTCATCCAAAGAGGACAGAAAAAAACCTTATAAGAAATTATATATATGAATCTGAAATCCAAAATATATATTGATAAAATACTAGGAATTCCCTCGGTTTTTTTCCTTGATAAATTCTCCCTTTTTTTGCAGAAATTCAGGACAAATAAAATTCCGGCTAATCTGAAGGTTAAAAGGATTGCCGTATGCAAACTAATGGGGATGGGGAGCATTATTCAGAGCACTCCTCTGCTGATGAGTTTAAGAAAGAGCTTCCCGGATGCGGAAATAATCTTTATTACTTCCCCGAACAATTATTCTTTGCTGCAGACTTTTTCTTTTATCGATAAGATTAAAATTATTAATGATAAATCTGCAGGTTCATTAATCTTTACGTTTTTAAAAACCTTCCTTGCTCAATGGTTTAAAAGAACAGACGTATTTGTTGACCTCGAGATCTATTCTTATCTTGCAAAGATATTGACTCTTTTATCATTCCCGAAATATAAGCTTGGGTTTTATAAAAAAGAATCGGCTGTTAAACTAGGTATTTATACAAAAATGATATACTTCAATACTAAAGCCCCGGTTTTTAAAATGTATCTTCAGGCTGCCTATATTCTTCACAGTAAAAAAATAACGGAGGAGCTGTACGACTGGAAACCTGTTTTGAAATATTTCGATTCATCTTATTTGGTAAAGTCGTTCGTCCACAGGGATCCTGAAAAGGACTATATTGTAATTAATCCGAACGCTTCCGATCTCAGGATAGAAAGAAGATGGGATTCGGAGAATTATACTCAATTGATAGATAAAATTTTATGCGAACATCCCGGCAAAAAAATAATTCTCACGGGTTCAAGGGAAGAAAAAACCTATGTTCAGAAAATTTATTCGGAGATAAATGAAAAGCATAAAGACAAAGTGCTCAATTCGGCAGGCGAGCTTTCACTTTCCGAATTAGTGGCATTGATAAACGGTTGCAGCTTAATGATAACCAACGATTCCGGGCCTATGCATATTGCTTTCGGATTGAAGAAAAAAACAGTTGCGCTGTTCGGCCCGTGTTCTCCCGAAGAATACAATACGTACCGGAATGTTTACTTCGTTTATAAAAATATTTACTGCTCCCCGTGCGTCCATTATTTTTCAATTTCCCCCTGCCGCGGCGATAATCAATGCATGAAGCTTATCGGTGTTGAAGAAGTCAATGAAGCCGTGAACAAAATTTTAAATAATGAATTTATCTGGAAAAGTTATTCGGGGAACGGGATAATTTATAAATCTTTAACCGAAGGAGCCCCGTTCGGAATTTCTGAACGTAAATTTACTCTCAGGTAATTTTCTTCTCTCTTCATGCCCAATAAAAATCTTAATGAAACAAAAAACAAAATTGCTTCCAGCCAAAGCCGGCTGTATCTTAAAAATAATGAAGAATGCGAAGCAATCTTGCTAACCAATAACGGGGGAAGCCCTGTCAAAATATAGAGCAATAGTATTACGGAATTCAGAAAAATATTTTTCCCGGCGGAAAGTTTTAGAAGAAGAACAACAGGGAGAATCATTATAAGCAGGTGATAAGTTGCAGACGCAGGGGAAAGAACAAATACAACAAGAGATAAAATTATAACGGATGCCGGGATAAATTCCTTTTCCATTTTTAATTTATTTAATACAAAAAATGCTGCAGCCGGGAAGAATAAAAAAATAATTATTCTGAAAAAATTAAATAAAAATATGCTGCTGATTAATGGATAAGGATTTTCAGCAGGATCATAAATAAAAAGATTCCTTAAAAAAGAATTCCATGACTGAAACTGCACGGCATATCCCGATTGGCTGCTTAATTCTCCGTTTAAATGAGAAAAAATTACATTCCTGAAAAAGAAGAGATAAGCCTGCGAACCGAAAAAAATGAAAGTTATAATATTCAGCAGTATAACCGATGCGGCGAAATAAAAAAGAGCTTTCCATTTTTTTTTAAAAAATAAGATTGGGATATAAATTACCGGGAAATATTTTACCGCTGATGCGATTCCCCAAAATATTCCGGCCGGCGATTCATTATTTCTAATAAAGTTTAAATAACCGAGAAGAATTAGAAGAAGCAGAATCAAATAAAACTGCCCGAATAGAAAATTATTGATTAATGCCGCACCTGAAAGTAATATTATATTAAATGAATTAATCAAATTGAAGCCGGAAATTTTTTTTACAAGTAATGCCGCAAAAAAAAGAACAATCAGGTTGATAATAAGATAAACTCTTTTCGCAGTGAAAGGGGATAATGAGGAAAGAGGAATCATTATTAAAGCAGTAGGGGGAGGGAAAGGAGAGAACTTCCCCGGCTCTGTAATGCCGTATTCATTTATTTTTTGCTGAAACCATTCGTCGTTATAAATATTCCTTAGATCTTTTCCCTGCAGAAGCAGCTTCGAAGAAACATAATAATTAGGAAAATCGGAATTAATTCTATTCCAAGCGGGGATAATGCCGTAATAAAGATTAAAAAGAGAGAGCACGGAAAGGAGAAGCAGTGAAAGCTGCTTTGAATGACGCAATGAAAATTCTTTTAATTTTTTCAATTAGATTTAGCCTTTTCCAGCTGCATCCGGGCTTTAGCAAGAACCGATTTAATTTTAAACTTAAGTGCGGGAATTGATAATAAATGATTTTCCGATTTCAATTTATAGTAATTGAATTCACTGTGAACCCTCTGTACAGCATAGTTGTAATATTTCCGGGGATAAGTTCTTTTAAAATCTCTTTCCCGGTCAGTCTGTTTTTCCCATTGAAATTCCCCGATCTGTTTTGCTTCCACTTCCTGGTAAAATTCTGTTCCCTTAATGGGATAAGCTACAGTAATAGTAAAGTGATCAGGATTGGATTTTTTCAAATGGGTAATAGTCTCTTCTATGTCTTTCTCGGTTTCGCCGGGATAACCGAGCATTATAAATGTACCGGCTTCAATTCCTTTCTTTTTAGTCAGCTTAATCATTTCTCTCATCTGGTTCACATTAATTCTGCGGTCCATTGCATCTATTACTCTTTGGGAGCCGCTTTCCGCGCCGATCCATACCCTAAAGCATCCCGATTCCTTCATTAATCTCAAGACTTCCTCGTTCATCCTGTCCGAACGCGTAATGCATTCATAATTTATTTTAATACTCTGTTTTTTCAGCTCATCATTAAATTCGTTAAGCCAGAGATGGCTGACTGTAAATACATCGTCCACAAACCAGATTGTATCCGGATTATAACTTTCTTTAACTGCTCTCAATTCTTCGACAACTTTTTTAGCTGAACGCCTTCTGTAACTTAAGCCGTAGACCGCTCGGCTGCACCATCGGCATGTATAAGGACATCCCCGCATTGTGCTTATTGAAACCGCATCCTGGTTATGCCTGGCTTTCCAGGCATCCTGGTAATCTTTAACTTTTATTCCTTCCCTGTTCGGGAGAGGAAGATCATCCAGCCTGTTTATTAAATTTCTTTCCGGGGTAAATACTGCTCCGTCAAAATTAATATATCCGATCCCTTTTACCTTCGATAGATCTTCCAGCTTTTTTGAATCCAGAGTCTCTAAAAGTTCAAGAAGAGTTTGTTCTCCTTCTCCGATAACGACACAATCAGCGCCGTGCTTCAATAAATCATCAGCATTATATCTCACTTCCGGTCCGCCTAGAATAATTTTCGAATTTTTTAAATCATTTTGAGATTTAATAAAGCCGATGATTTCAAGAACATTCAGCTTGGTCATCAGGTTTACATAAATTGCAATATATTCGGGTTTTTCTTTTAAGAGATAATTTTTAAGATTTTCTTTAGATGAGAAAGTAGAATCGAATATTTTATTATCTATTCCGTGCTGAGTTAAGTAGGAAGACAGATAAAGTATTCCCAGCGGGGGATAAGGCTTCATGATTTTCTGTTCGAGAAGATCCTCCTTAATAAAATAACCGTGTGTCAGAAGCACTTTCAACGCTTTGCCTCGAGATCAATTAAAAAATGATCTGAGAAAGGGGAAAGCAGGGAAATATTTTTTATTAATCTCTCGGATTTTTTCAGTACTTGAAACAATCCGGCTTTTCTCTTAAAAAAATTTTCCATATAAGTCGGAGGAATAAAAAATCCTACCGGTTTTATTCCGATTAATTTAAAATTTTCCGCAAAGATTTTTTTTATTTCTCCCGGTGAATAATACCAGGTATGAATTTCCGAACCCTTTAGTTTTACATTTATACCTTTTTTATTTCTTCTCCGGAAAGCATCTTTCAATTTTCTTTTCGTAAGGAAGTACAATATCTCCCAAAAAGTGAATGAAGCCATAAATATTAAAATTATTCTTCCGGGCGGATTCAAGATTCTCCGGAAAGATCCCGATAATTCTTCCATTTTCTCAAGACTTATACAATTAAAGCCTCCGAAGTTTGAAAAAATAAGATCAAACTTCTTTTCAAAATTTGCAGATGGAATATCATTTATATCCAGTTTTTTAAAACAGATTTTATCCTTCAATCCTGCGGAATTAACCTTTGCTTCGGTCATCTTTAGCATTTCATCGGAAATGTCGGTAGCGAGCACATTGAATTCTTTTTTTGCGAAGAAAACCGCGTCCTCGCCGGTTCCGCAGTTCAATTCCAATATGTTACGGAATTCACCATGTACTATATTCTTTTCAAGATAATCATAGACTATCTCTCTTTGCGCACGGCCGATCCCGGAGAAGGTAAAATCGCAATCGTATCCGGCCGCTGTTTGATCAAATGGAGCTTTACTGCTGATCATAAAAATCTACCAGGATTTCCCCGGTCCAGATATCGGGATTTATAAAGCTGCTTAAGTTTTCCCGGAATTCCCGAATCGGGATCCATTTATCCAAAACCAAATTCATAATTTCATATTTAATAAAATTACATCTACTGTTTCCGATCGACTTTAAAATATCCAGGCTTTTTAACGTATCACCTAAAAGAAGTTTGTTGAATTCAAATGCGATATATCTTGCCGGCTTTTTCATTCCCTTGAAAACTTCCGATTCGAATCCTTCCACATCTATTTTGCAGAATTTTGGAATACCATACTGACGGAATAATTTTTCTAATGTAGTTACTTTAATTTTCTCAACGCCCTGCCAATGGAATCCCGATAAACCAGCATAAGCGGATATAAAGTCTCTTGATAAAGTTGAGCATTCGCTGTTTTCATCGCAGAGCAGTAATTCATCTTCTTTTTCAATGCTCCCCGCAGCAGCCTGTATAATTTTTAAATTTTTATTTCTGCCGAATTTTTTTTCAAGAATTTCAATACATCCGGCTTGCGGCTCGATTGAAACCGTTCTTGCACCTAACTTTAAAAATATTTCGGTTCTCTCGCCGATGTTTGCACCGACATCGAAACATAGATCATCCTCATTAATAAATTTTTTATAAAAATTAATCATCTGTCTTTTCTTTAATGATCTCTCTATGAAGCCTGCAACCGTCATATTGAAATTTTAATTCTTAATTAATATAGATGCTTTATTTATACGATCTAAGGATTTCTTTCCCTTTTATTTCCTCAAACGCAAGCATACCGGCCGGATATTCGGTGAGGTATTTGTTCAATTTTAATCTGAACTTTATAAATCTAAATGCATGGAGCAAAATTTTCGGAAGCTTGCCCAGTCTCTTATGCTTAAGATATTTGATTATCCTATATTCGGAATGAACGAACCTATGGAGAATTTTATAAAAAGCTTTTTCATAAGTACCGCTGAACATCATGTCGAGGTCATCCGAGTCCGTCCAGTTGGTTTTGATTTTCATCTGCTCTTTCACTCTTTCAAAAAACACCGTACCGGGGAGAGGATAAGAGACCGAAATTCCGATATCCTCCGGGACACAATCCCGTATCATTTTCCTTGTGAGCTTAATATCTTTCCAATTTTCTCCCGAATACCCAAACTGAATGAAGAAAGCTATCTCCATTCCTGCTTCATGAATCTTCGACGAAGCTTGATAAATCTGTTCGACAGTTGTTCCTTTGTCCATTGCATCGAGGATTTTTTGGCTCCCGGATTCGGCTCCTATCCAGATTGTTCGGCATCCCGATTCTTTTAGATCGTCTATTGTACCTCCTCTAAGCAGCAAATCGGGCCTGGATAAACATTTATAGGGAACTTTCACATTTATCTTATTCAGCTCATCGGAAAATTCTTTTATCCAGTTAGGCTTTAAGCCGAAGATGTCGTCGGTAATCCAGAGGTGATCGACTTTGTAATTCGCTTTTAGTTCTTTTATTTCTGCAGCAACTTTCAGGGGAGAGCGGGAATTGTAAGTCTGTCCGTAGAGGGGTTTTGCGCACCAATTGCATCTGAAAGGACATCCTCTCGTGGTAGAAATATTCGTCGAAAAATAACCGTGATTATTAAGCCAGATATTCCTGTATTCATTCATGTCCACCAAAGAATAATCGGGGTTTGGAAGATCATCGATATTCTCCATCAGCTTCCTTCTAGGAGTGGCGTAAATTCTGTTACCGTCAAGGAATTTAAGTCCGCTGATTTCCTTTTTAACCTTATCAAAATTTTGGTTTTCAAAAGCTTTAATTGATTCCTGCAGGGTAGCTTCGCCTTCACCATAAATAATTGCCTCGCATCCGGCCTCCAGATAGGGAAGAGAGAAGTCGGTTGCGTCAGAACTGTAGATCAAGGAAGGAATCTTTAATTCTTTTGCCGTCCTGATAAACCCGGCAGCCGCATCTCTCATATTTGAGAGACACATTTTCGTGAGATAATTAAACTCATCGTCATAAATCAGCACCAGATCCGGTTTGGTTTCCTTTATTCTGACATTCAGATCGGCTGGATTTCTGCTGAGCATCGAGTCGAAAAAAATTACTTCATGCTTTAAATTTTTAAGTATTGACGCAGCATAAAGCGCCCCGAGTGCCGGGTAAGGCATTTGCCTTTCCAGCTCCTTTGGATCGAGCACTCTGAAATAAGATTGTGCAATTAAAATTTTCATTTAGCTTAATTCTTTATTGTGCAGAACCGCCGGTTCTATAACAGGAGGATAAGAAGGTTTATTGTGTACTGTTCTTATTAATTTATGCTTTACAGCCGAATACTCCTCCCATGCCTCGGCAAAATCGGCTGTTATTTTGAATCGGTAATCTTTTGTATGAAGCTTAATGCAGCCGTCCGATAATTTTAAAGATCCGCTGCCGTTCGATTTTATAAGAAGTTTTTTGTAGAGCTGCCTGTAAAAATATTTTAAAAGTTTATTTAAGGGTTTGAAGATCCAATATGCTCCGCTTCTCTTAAATTCCCCGGCCGGGGGGGTTGGAAAATTCGGGAAAAATTCCTTTATCCATTCATTTTTCTTCCAGAAATAATGAAGAAGAGATTCATTATTGAATGAAACTAATGTGATTATCTGGTGAGCCGTGTAGAAATCCTTAGGGTTTTTTATTTCTAGGTTTGTTTCATCTATTAAATAATTAGCGCAGAGCTCTTTTCGGGCTCTAAAAAGCAATGACAAAAAATGAATCAGGAGGTAACTGATATAAACGGAATTAGGTTTGGTAATTATAAATAGATCGATATCGTCGTGGTTATCAAATCCATAATGAGCTGTTCCGCCGCTGAAAGAAATTGAGGATATAAAAGGGAATCTTTCCAGGATATTCAGCAGCTTCTTCGACTTTTCTTTACCCGGGGAATGCCGGCCATTGCTTTTGTATGGTGAACTGAAATGATTATTTAAATATAAAACTCCTTCATCGGAAATTATTTTCTTTTTATTTTGAAGGTTAAATAAAGTTTCATCCAGCTTTGCCCTGCTCATTTTCAAATCGAATAAACGGCTGTGAAGATTTTCTTTTTTAATCCCGGTATTAAAAAGCTTGGCATAGAGAAGGGTTTTCTCCACTGCCTCTTCCGGTAAAAAAGATTTTTTTACGGTTGGGTAGTTAGTTTTAATTTTACTTTCAAGTACCTCCATAATATTATCTATTTGATTGCTCATGAGTTCGGGGGAATATTTGATATCGTATTTAACTTTGGGATTCATAATTCTGCTGCAGATCTTATCAAAGCCTTTAATGAGGCTTTCACTTATATATGGATCGACTGTAACTGAAAAGGGTCTTGAGATCTCTTCCGTGGCAGAATTCGATGTGCATAAAATAGGAAGACCGTAGTGCATTGCTTCAAGAATAGGCATTCCGAATCCTTCCATAAAGCTTGTATGCACAAAAGCAGATGCATTCCTGTAAATTTGATCTAATTCTTCTTCCTCAACGTAACCGGTAAATTCAATGTCCGGATGATTTTTATATTTATTGAGCATCATTTTTATTTCGGGGGATTTTATCCAGATTTCTCCGACAATTTTTAATTTGAAGCCTGCTTTTGTCTCTTCATTCCATCTTAAAAAGCTCTCTGCAAGAAAATTTAAGTTTTTTCTCGGTTCTACATGACCTACATATAAAAAATATGGAGGCATCGGTTTGGTATGGCCCGGGATAATTTCCCGCTTCCTTAAATCCGAGTAAGCCTGGATGAGAAAAATATTTTCTTTAGGAATTGATAGGTGCTTGTTTATCTGAGCCCTTGAATACTCGCTGATGGTTATTATTAACGGATTCTGCTTAAGAGTAGCTCTCATCTGATGCCGGTAGAAATTAATAAAGCCTTTCGAGTAGAATTGAGGATGAGATATGAAGGAGAGATCGTGTATAACTACGGCGGACGGCTTGTTAAAACCCGGAGGCATAAAGTAGTCCGGAAATATTCCGCAGTCGACATCGGCATTCAGCAATTCGCGTTTTAAAAAAATATTCCTGTATATATGTTTTTTTATTCCGCCGTGCCTTATCGCTGAAAGGATATCCGGGAAAAAAGGAATTGCCGGTCTCAATGAATTTTTGCCGGGACCGAATGTGATAATTTCATTCCCGGAAGATGATGCCTGTTCCAAGAGACATGAGATATACCGCGAAGTACCGGTAGCTTTGCCCATTAATGCCGATGTGTCTATTCCTATTTTCATTTATTCTTTTATATTTTACGAATGAAAAAAAAAGTTAAAGGCTTAACCACTGATTTATGAGCCTTTTTAAGAATAAAAATAATTTAGTTAACGGGCTTGTTAAGAAAGTGACAATTGAAAAGAATTATTGTACCGTACATCATAATCCTTTTTTTATTAAGATGATAAACATTTAACAGCTTAATTGATTCGATTATTTAGGATTATTAAAGGTTACAGAAAACTAGGAAACTTAATTTCTAAATTGATTTATGCAGATACCTGAGCATAAAATTGAAGAGATCCGGCAGTCAATTAATATTGTAGATGTAATTTCTCCTTTCGTTCAATTGAGGAAGAGAGGAAGAAACTATCTCGGGCTTTGTCCTTTTCATACTGAAAAAACTCCTTCATTTACGGTAAGCGAAGAAAAACAAATCTTTCACTGTTTCGGGTGTCATACCGGGGGAAATGTGTTTAAGTTCCTTATGGAGTATGAAAAGATCTCATTTCTTGAAGCCGTGCAGGAATTAGCCGCCCAGGCCGGCATTGCTCTTGAGGCTGATGAATGGAAAACCGAAAAGCAGAGCGAGCAGGAAGTATTGTACGATATTAATACCGAAGCAGCAAGGTATTTTCTCAATAATCTGCTGAATACTGCTGAAGGAGAGATTGCCGCAGCGTACTTCCGGAAGAGAAATATTAAGCTCCAAACTATGCGCGCATTCGGACTTGGATATGCGTTGAACGGGTGGGATAAGTTTGTTGAGTTTGCGAAGGAAAAAAGAATTGATCTTGATAAGGCTCTGCAGCTAGGATTAATAATTAAAGGAAACGACGGCCGGCTCCACGACAGGTTTTCCTCAAGAATAATATTCCCGATTTTTTCTCCCAATGGAAGAGTAGTTGCATTTGCGGGAAGATTAATGGAAGAGAGAGAAGGCTCAGCCAAATATTTAAACTCACCTGAATCTTCAGTTTACCATAAAGGGAGCATTCTTTACGGGCTTTCTCATGCCAAGGATGAAATCAGGAAGCTGGATAAAGCAATTCTTGTTGAAGGTTATATGGATCTCATTTCATTATACCAAAGCGGCGTTAAGAATGCCGTGGCAGTCTCAGGTACTGCCTTAACTGAGGAGCAGATCCAGCTCTTATCCCGTTATACAAAAAATGTAGTTCTCCTATTTGATGCCGATACTGCGGGCATCAAAGCTTCGATGAGAAGCATTGAGCTGCTTTTAAAAAAAGAGATGGAAATAAAAATTGTTTCTCTTCCCTCGGGAGAGGATCCCGATTCTTTTGTGAATAAATTCGGAAGGGAAAAATTTGAGGAGCTGATAAAGCATGCCGAAAATTTTTTAGAATACCAGACCGAATACTTCCAATCGCAGGGTTTGTTTGATGATCCGGCCAAAGCAGCCGAGGCAATAAGAGATCTTGTGAAGCCTGCTGCATTGATAAGCGATGAGCTGAAACGGAATCTTTTAATAAAATCGATTGCTAAAAAATTTAATCTAAGGGAGATGCTTCTTGAGGCGGAACTTGAGAAGATTCTTAAGGCAACCGTTAAAACTGCGGATGCAGAAAACAAAAGAATTTCCGAAGCAAGGGAAATAAGGCAAAGCCATGCAATAGATAAAAACATTCCGCCGGAAATTTACAATTTGGAAAAAGAATTAATTAAGCTACTTCTGGAAGGCAGCAATGAAGTAAACCAATTTATAATGCAGCATCTGGATCCGGAAGAATTTTGCCAGGAATCCCACCGGAAACTGATTGAAATAATAAATAAAAATATCCGGGAAAACTCAAAAGTAATTGCAGGATCTTTAATCGATAAAATTCAGGATGAAAATTTAAAAGCATACATCCTCGAGATAACTTTTGAAAAGTATTCAATCAGTAAAAACTGGGAGGAAATATATCCCGGCCCCTCCAGGGAGAAGGTATTGCTTAAATATGCTGTCGATACCGTAAGAAAATTTAAAATAATGCAGATTGAGCAGCAGCTTGCCGATAATTTGAAAAAAATGGAAAATTCAACAAAGGAAGAGAGCGAATCATTAATGTTAAAGAAGATGGAGCTCGAAAAACAGAGAAGAAAGATTAAAGAGGAGATGGAATATAGAGACTAACCT
>DATKLQ010000265.1:0-8085 GCA_035542335.1 Ignavibacteriaceae bacterium
CTTTAAATCCGTCAGAAACATATAAAGAACATACCTCAAACCGGCGGCAGTATTTCTTACACCATGAGCGAGCTGAAGCCAGCCTTTATCCGTTTTTAAAGGAGCCGGGCCTAAACCGTTTTTAACTTCTTTTATTGTATGATAGGTTCTATCGTCTACTATGACTTCATTATCAAGCAGGGCTTTTTCAATATTATCGCACAAACCCCAGCCTATTCCTCCGCCGGTTCCGGCTTCAATAAAACCGTCTTGGGGCCTCGTATAAAATGCATACTTCCCGTTTACAAACTCAGGATGAAGAACGGCATTTCTTTGCTGAGGAGATTTAGTTTTAAGATCCGGCAGGCGTTCCCATTTTTTAAAATCCTTTGTGCGTGCAATACCACATTGTGCAATAGCTGATGAAGTATCACTGACGGGGGCTTGAGGATCTTTTCTTTCGGTGCAGAACAAACCGTAAATCCATCCGTCTTGGTGCTGAACAAATCTTATATCGTATACATTGATGTCCGGATCTTCTGTTTCCGGCATTACGACAGGATAATCCCAAAACTTAAAATTATCTATTCCATTGGGAGATTCTGCAATTGCGAAAAAAGATTTCCGGTCGGCTCCTTCCACTCTGACTCCGAGCAGAAATTTCCCCTTAAAAAGTATTGCCCCCGGATTGAATGTAGCATTAATTCCTATTCTTTCCAACAGATCAGGATTTGAATTATAATCTAAATCATAACGCCAGAAAACAGGGGTATGCTCTGCTGTAATTACTGGGTATTTATACCTACGGAAAATCCCGTTTCCTACGGATAATTTTTGATTCTTCCTTTTTATAAGCTTATTATGATTTTCCAAAATTTCACTTAAACGCCTGTCAAATTTTGTTTTGTTCATTAATATTACTTCCCTTCGGCTAGTATGATATTTTTTCCCCGTTTTACCGCAGTATTTACTTCCGGATTATCTCCGTAAGTGTCCTCCAGTTTATTCCACCAATTGAACTTTAAGACTAATGAAGTTACAATTAAAATTACTAAACAAAAAGTTAAGGATCTGAATTCCCGTAGAACCAGGAATACAGGGGTTGTCATTAGAGTAATCTGCCAAACCATGCCCACTAGAATATTTGTAACATCTCTTTTAAAATTCTTATTGGGTATAAAGTTAGGATCTGAGTTAATGATTTTTTCGCGGACCGGCTTCCAGAATCCCCATGGACGGATAGTGCGGTAAAATTTCATTAAGATCTCATCACTCTCAGGTTTTGTCAATAATGCGGCAGCAAAACATCCTATTAAAGCTATTATGAAAATAATTGGAAAAGAATTCATGCTTGGATTATTCTGCAAAGGCCAATTATGAAGGAACGGAATTAAATTCAATTTATCCAGAAGAGTAAGCAGTAATGAAGTAACTATTCCGGAGAACATACCCCAAAAATATCCGTATCCGTTAAAGCGCCACCAGTACCATTTCAAAACATTTGCGGCAGTATAGCTTCCCCATAATGAAGCAACAATCCAAAGCACAATCTGATTTAGCGATTCGACAAAAAATCCGATTGTAATTCCTATGACTACAACGGCAACTGATGCAATATAGCTCATCTTGACATACTTTTGGGGTTCTGCATCCGGGTTTATATATCTTTTATAAATGTCATTTACAATATATGCCGGAGCTGCGTTCACTGTTGCCGCAAAGTTGCTCATAAAAGCCGCAATAAATCCGGTCATTAATAAGCCAAGCAATCCTACCGGAACATACCTAGCAAGGACTTCAGGCAGTATCGCTTCAAAATCAGGAGAAGTGATGGAGCTTTTATATAAACTATCAAAATTTGCGAGCGCTAGAACTGTAAGGCCGGCTACAAGAAAATAGCGGGTGGGATTAAGCACAACACTCACAAGCGAATTCATTTTCGCCGCCTCGACCGGGCTCCTTGTAGAAAGGATACGCTGCATATCATAATTCGGTGCAGGGCCTGCAGCAGCAACTAAAAATCCTTTAAAGAGCATCATTCCGAAAAATAAACCGAAAAGAGAATAGCCGTCGGTTTTTATCCAATCATTAAACGCGCTTACTTTTCCGGCTGCGGCAGAGGTAATACTTGACCAATCTAAATTTAAATTCGCACCGAAGAAGATATTCTTCCATCCTGCGGGTATAACATTATTTATCATTCCGGGCGAAACATTATACATTGCAATAATTCCGATCGCAATGGAAGAGATTGTCAGTATTCCATACTGAATGACTTCTGTAAATACTACGCTGAACATTCCTCCTTTGACAACATAAATCGTTGTTATACCCATTAAAATTAATGCATAAAGATTGGTATTTATTTGAGGATATTGAGCTAGTGTTTCGGGATTGGTTACCAGCGGAGGCAAAAACGCTGCGGCAAATTTTCCGATTCCTTTAAATCCGTAAGATAGAAATCCTATAACACTGATTAAAGCAAAGATGACTACAATTATATGCGCAAGGTTCGCTCCTTTTCCGGTGCCGAACCGTGTTTTGATCCATTCTGCGCCGGTCATTACATTTGACTTCCGCAGCCACGGGGATAAATACACCATCAAAAAGATCTGGTTGAATACCGGCCAAAGCCAGGGAAGCCAAATACTTTTCATTCCATATACCGAAAGCCAATAAACCAGGAGCATTGTACCTGCTATGTCGAACATTCCCGAAGCATCAGACACACCTAGGAAATACCAGGGGATACTGTTACCGCCAAGAAAGTAATAGTTTATATTTTTAGAAGCTTTTTTAGATAAGAAAATTCCGAGCAGTATTGTTCCGAGAAGGTAGATAAGAATAATAGAAACATCGATGATATGTAAATGCATAAGCAATCCTTAGTAAATATGTTCCCTGAAAAATCAGAAATAATGCCATTAGATTTAATCGTACTGTAATTTTTAGGGCGAAAAATTTTACAGCACATTTTATTAAAATGATAACCGCTTATCAAGTTAATAATAAAAAAAGCAAACCGGTTCAATTAATCCGAACCGCGGTATCTTTACTGAGAGAATTCATTAAATGAGAATATTTTTTCAAAATTATTAGAGTTGAAGAATCTGCATCGAATACCGAATTTAAGCCTTGTGCTTCCTGCGGCGGATCCCCCATGAAAGGATCTCCTTTACGCCATCTAAAATCGCTGTGCTGCGCCCTTCCATATCCGCCCCAGGTCCAAAAATTTGTACCCGCAATAGCAGCACCTGCAGAAGCGCTGTCATAAACCAACTGGAAAATAGTTTGGAAATAATGATCCCTGGCAGTTGAAGGATATCCGGGTATAAAAATTTCCGAATCTCTGGCCATTCCGAATTCCTCAAGAGTTATCGGTTTGTCTAAAAGCCGGGCAAATTTAAAATGCAGCTTTAAATAATCAACGGCTTTAGATTCGGTAGAGGGATAAGTTTCAGTAATTTTTTTTGCATCGAACCAGCCCCAGTTCTTAGCCCAAAGGTGAAAAGTCATATAATCAATAAATCTACTTTTATGTGCAGTAAGATAATATTCTTCCGATCCGAGGCTTCCCATAGTTCCTTCATTCCCGGTAGTTACCAGGTGGTTCGGGTCGATAGAATGAATAAATGCCGCCGTACTATCCACCCACCGGTAATAGTTTTCTACCTGCTCGGGGATTCCCCAGGGACGCGGTTCATTGGCAAGCTGCCATGCCATAATTGCCGGATCCTCATAATAATAATTGCCGTTGAATTTATTTTTCCGGGTTAAAATCATTTTAATAAATTCTTTGAATTGTTCATTGGCTTTTTCATTTGTATAAAAGGTCGCGGAAAGCCTCATAAATTCCTGCCACCCGAACTTTGGATTCCCAGGATCTGCAACCTCGCCTGTATTGTTAGAAGAATCCGGAAACCATGCATTATACTGCGACATTCCGCCCGACCACTCCCAGTAATTATTCAGAAAAACTACAGCATACATTTTACGTTTCCCCATCTCATTTAAAAGAAAATCCAAACCTTCCAAAATATTTTCATCATATACTCCGGGGGCATTCTGTATAGCCGGCCTTAATGAATTTTTAATTTCGGATTTTTCCGAAGCGGCAAGAACTCTCAGGTTTGTAATTCCCAGCGACTGCAATACATCCAGCTCTTTAATTAATCTTTCCCTGTCCCCTGTCTCACCGCTGGATCCAAGATAACAGCCGTACCAGAGATTTGTTCCTAGGAAGTAATATGGTTTTCCGTCTAATTCAAAATGCAATCCGTTTACTTTTACAAAGGATAGATTATTCTTTAAAAATAAGCTTGAGCAGCCGCTTAAGAATAATATGACTGCTAAGATTATAAAAAAATCTGCTGCCTTTTTAATATTCTTCTTCCGCATATGATCAATAATTTTTAATAAGCATTAACTAAGGCAGAAATAATGCCATTTTATCGATTGATAATTAACTATTTAACTTAATAAAGGAACGGCTATGGCAAGGAAAATTTCTATTTTAAATAGAGTATGGTTATTATCGTAATAATTTTTTATCAATTTAATAAAACTAAATATTCTCCAAAATATTAAGATTAAGGGATAATCACACTATATTAACATAAATTATTAGGGTAAATTCTTTTACAATTCCTAATTTTATCAATTTTTATAATTTTGATAAAACATATTTATCCCTTGTTTTTTTTACGAAAAAATTGTTAGAAAAACTCATTTACTACTGGCATAAACGTTGAAACTCACTATTAATCGTGTCACAAAAATTTTTCCCGGAATTATGAATATAAGGATAAAACAAAAGTGGGGACTGCTGTTTCTTCTCTTTGTCACCGCTGCATATATAATCATATTTTTCGCACAAAATAAAAAATCCTCAAACGACATTGTAGAAATTTACTTTGCCGACAGAATCACCGCCGCTCATAAAGTTCTAATTGAAAAATATAATAAAATTCATGAGGGAAAGATAAAAGTTATCGGGATTGATTTTCCCAACTTTGACTTCAGCACCAATGAAAGAAAGGAGATGCTGGCGCGTTCATTAAGAGGAAGGGGAGACGGGATTGATCTGTTTGCGGTAGATATTGTGTGGGTACAAAGATTTGCTAAATGGTGCGAGCCGTTAGACAAGTATTTTTCCGTAGCGGAAAAAGGAAGAATAGTAAATTCCGCCCTGCAGGCATGCTATTATGATGGAGAACTGGTGGCAGTGCCGGAGAACAGGGTGCAGGGAATACTTTACTATAGAGATGATTTGTTGAGGAAGTCGAAGAACTATGAAAAAATAGTTAAAAAAATTAAAAACAATATCACCTGGCCTGAGTTCATAGAGCTAAGAAAAGAATTCAGTTCCAAAAATCCTTTTTACATTTTTCCAGCCGCAGAATATGAGGGATTGATCTGTGTTTTTATGGAAGCGCTTTTAAGTTTGAATAAAAACTATTTTGAGGAAAACGGATTCAACCTGAATACTCCTGAAGCAAACCAGGCGCTTCAACTGCTGGTCGATTTGGTAAATAAATATAAGACCACACCCGCCGTAGTAACCGAATTTACCGAGATTCCGAGTTTTGAATACTTTATAAAAAATGACGGCCTGTTTATCTGGGGCTGGCCTGTATATGACAAAGATTTCAAAGACGAGCCTTTTGATTCACTAAAAGAAAACCACTTAAGAAAAGCGCCGGTTCCGTATTTCCAATCAGGTACTCCCGTTTCAATTTTCGGCGGCTGGAATTTAATGGTTTCAAAATTCTCCAATAAAAAAGAAGCTGCGGTAGATTTTTTAAAATTCATGCTGAGTGATCAATCCCAGGAAATTTTTTACAAGGAGAGCCGTTACTACCCGATAACAAAAAGCTTCTACGAAAACCCTGAGTATTTAAAAAAGTATCCTGAAATAGAAACATTAAAAAAATTGTTGAAGACCGGAGTTTACCGTCCTGCTCATGAAGATTACACAAAGTATTCAAAGATTATGTCTTTCTATTTTAAGGAGGCAATACAAAATAAAATTTCGGTCAGCAAGGCATTGGCCGAATGCACAAATTCAATTAGAACAGACAAGCTGATGGTGGAAGAATTTTGAGAGCGGTAAATGTATAAGACAAAAATATTAAATAAGCTCTCCCAGTATAAATTCGAAATCAGGCATATAACCATATTCTTTACAATTCTGATACTATTTCAAATCCTGATCGCATTTATACAGAAATCCTCCCTGGATAATTTCCTGTCCGAAACACAGGCATGGTACCGGAAATATTCGGCTGAAAGGCTCGCAATAGTCACTTCTACGAGCATGGAGCTCCTGTTCGAAAATCTTTTCCTCCATAAAACATTTACCGATTTTGAAGATAAAGAAATTATCTATTCGTTTAACGTTATTTTCAAGCAGCAGCTCCTTCAGAAAAGCGTTGAAGATATCTGTCTTATCTTAAACAGGAACCATAAGCTTTATGTTATAGACAGCGGACAGAAACTTCATTCATATTTAACCGGAACGCTTCTGCCGTATGATGCTCCCGATAACCTCCACAATGAAGGAGTTCAGTTATTTATTTTCGAAAAAGATAAAATAAAATCTGCCGAGGTAATTTCCAGCTCACTCAAAAACCAAAACACTTTCAATATACTAGTGCCCTTCGTCCCGGACGGCGAATACATCGGGGTGATGTATATGCGTATTACGCCCGACTTCTCATTCCTTACCGATGAAGTCAGCGCCAACTTCAATCTTATAGCAGTTGTTTATTCTTCATTAATATTTGTGGGATTGATTGCCATCTTCCTTATTTCATCCCAGGCTGTTAAGGAAAGAAACGAAGCCCAGCAGCGGCTCTATGAGGAGCATGAAGAGAATTTAAAAAAGCAGATAAGGCTGGAAAAAGAATCCCTTTTCACCAAACGAATTTATCATACTCATCATAAAGCCGAAAAAATTATAGGGTTTATAAAGGAAGATGTGCGGCAGATGAATAATGAAAACCTTGCCGAATTAAAGAATAAGGTGATTACTTATTCGAATTTTATTTCGAGAATTATTTATGATATGAAATGGTATGATCATCAGATTAATACAATAATTAATCCGATGTTTCATACGGATGTCAACCAGGTGATCAGGTTTATTGTAAAGTACGTGTTTTTACGAATTTCAAGTAAAAATGAAATGTTTGATTTTGAACTGAGCCTGGATGAATCATTGCCTTTCGTAAATGTAAATGAATTTGTCGTCTGGGAAATCCTCGAACCATTAATCCAGAACAGCATCGATCACGGCAATAAAAGATCGGTAAAGATCAGCATCTGTACAAAATATGAAAAGGAAAAAAATATTTCTTCTATAATCATTTCGGATAACGGAGTGGGGATTAAAGATGAACTTCTCCGGACAAATAAAGAAGGAATAAAAAAAATATTCCTTGAGAATGAATCGACAAAAAAAATCGACGGGGCAAATTCGGGATACGGATGCTTTATAGCTTATCAGATGGCTGTCGAGAGGTGCGGATGGGAACTTGATGCGGTAAACCTCGATCATTCCGGCTGCATGTTCACAATTAAAATTAAAAGGTAAGCCATGGAAAGGAACGATAAAATAAATATTCTTCTCCTTGAAGATGAAGAGTTTGATGTAAAAAGGGTTAAAAAAACAATCAGCTATTATGAAACGCGCATTAAGGTTTTGGATGTGGTTTCAAACGGAAGAGCAGCATTGGAACTTATAAAGGATCACCCGGATAAATATGATATAGTTATTTTGGATTACCAGATCTCCGGCGGGCTGAAAGGGGAAGAGCTAATTACCCAAATAAAAAATTATGATCAGTTCATCCAGATAATAGTAATTACTAAAATGACTATTAACATTACCAATTACGATTTTGCCAACAGCCTTATGCGTGCAGGAGCCTTCTGGTATTGCACAAAATATCCCGGAAATATTGAAGATTACATTTATCAGCCTACCGATTTTATTTTGAGCATCTTTAATGCTTATGAAAAGAAGCGTCTTGAGAAATATAAGCTGAGATCGGATAAAAAATTAACCCAGAACATCCAGAGTCTCCTGGAGATAAAAAAAATTAT
>DATKLQ010000266.1:0-9453 GCA_035542335.1 Ignavibacteriaceae bacterium
GAGGCGCAGCCTATATGAATTCGCACAGTTGCTTTTTAAGGACTAAGGTAAGCTTGAGGAAATAAGATTTTGAACAAATTTGTTGGAATTTTTAAGGTTATCTTTTTTGTTGTAGTAATATCTTTTAGATCTAATGCCCAAAACCCCGTTATCCAAACCATTTATACAGCCGATCCGGCACCAATGGTTTACAACGATACGGTTTACCTTTATACCGGTCACGATGAGGATAATTCAACCTGGTTTACAATGAACGAATGGCGAGTTTACTCTTCTGCCGATATGGTTAACTGGACTGACCTTGGTTCTCCTTTAAAATATCAGACCTTTAACTGGGCAAGCGGAGATGCGTGGGCCGGACAGTGCATTCCCAGAAACGGTAAGTTCTATTATTATGTACCAATGACTCAGAAAACCGGGGGAATGGCAGTCGGGGTTGCTGTATCTAACAGCCCAAGCGGTCCCTTCACTGATCCCCTCGGCCATCCTTTAGTTTCTACCGGTACCGGCGATATCGACCCGACTGTATATATCGATAACGACGGGCAAGCCTATCTCTATTGGGGAAATCCCAACCTTTTCTATGTGAAGTTAAACGAAGATATGATCTCTTATTCGGGCAGTATCGTTCAGGTAAATTTAACTACTGCGGGTTTTGGAGTACGATCAGATACCGACAGACCTACTTCATATGAGGAAGGTCCTTGGTTTTACAAGCGCAATAATCTATACTATATGCTGTTTGCAGCCGGTCCTATTCCTGAACATATCGCTTATTCAACTAGCACCAGTCCTCTCGGCCCCTGGACCTATCAGGGTGTTATTATGCCTGCTCAGGGCGGAAGTTTTACAAACCATTGCGGAATCATTGATTACAAGGGAAATTCTTATTTCTTTTACCATAACGGAGCTTTACCCGGCGGCGGAGGATTCACTCGTTCGGTATGTATAGAGCAATTTGATTATAATGCGGATGGTTCTATTCCAACTATTAATATGACCGCAGCAGGAATAGTAAATCCCGTTAGTAATTTGAACCCGTTTATTAGGAATGAAGCTGAAACTATAGCTTGGGAATCGGGTATTGAAACTGAAAAACTTAGTAATGGTGGTGGTGTTGATGTTTATTCTATTGGGAATAATGACTACATAAAAATACGCAGTGTTGATTTCGGCGATAATGGTGCCGGCGCTTTTACGGCAAGCATCTCGAGTGCAACAATCGGTGGAAGTATTGAATTACGCTTGAACAGCAGAATAGGTTCTCTCATTGGAACCCTTCCGGTTAATTATACTGCCGGCTGGGATAACTGGAGAGAAGAAACCACCAATATCTCAGGGGCTGCAGGTGTAAATGATCTATATCTGGTATTCAAAGGCTCACCCGGCGTAAATCTCTTCAAGATAGATTATTGGAAATTCGAACCTAAGTCTGAAACTCACGATCTGTTGGGAATTAATGCTTCCGTTGATAATTATAAAATCGATACTGTTTCAGGATCAAACACAACAACTCTGAAAGTTTTGGCAGTTTACGGCGATGGGACAAGTGAAGATATCACTTCAGTAGCTCAAATAATACCCCAACAAGATGGTATCGTAAATGTTTCAAACGGTATAATAACGGGAATTACATACGGTCCTGCAGCAATCAATATTTCTTATGAAGGCAAAACTGATCTTGTTAATATATTAGTTAAAGATCTGAAAACTGAGATAACCGCCAAAGCTCTGAACCTTGATAAATACACAATAGACTTATTGACCGGCAGTACAGCCGATGTTATGGTAACGGTTGAATATGAAGACGGACATACGGAGGATGTGACTGCCAAAGCAAGTTACATAAATTCAAATAATTCGGTAGCCGCCATTTCCGCAGGCAAGATAACCGCCAAATCTGAAGGAACAACGATCATCACTATAAGCTTTGAAGATCCTTTAGGCAATACTGTTTCTGCTCAGTTAACTATAAATGTTTCCAGCCGGAGTCCCTACGATAGAAACGAAGCTGAAGATTATAATGCGCAAAATGGTATACAGACGGAAGATTGCTCGGATACCGGCGGAGGGCTTAATGTTGGTTATATAGAAAATGGAGATTGGCTTAGATATAACTCACTTGATTTTGGTTCCGGTGCAGCATCGTTTCAAGCAAGAATTGCTTCTGCAACCAGTGGAGGAAATCTGGAAATTCGTCTTGATAGCCCCACAGGCTCCTTGGCGGGTACATGCGTTGTATCCGGTTCAGGAGGTTGGCAAACTTGGATTACAAAATCCTGTACGGTCAGCGGTTTATCCGGTATACACGATATTTATTTAAAATTTACCGGAGGTAGCGGTTATTTATTTAATATTAATTGGTGGAAGTTTAATCCTGAAATCAGCGATGTTGAACAAGAATCTTCCTTGCAAGGAAAACCTGAAAGTTTCTTTTTAGAACAGAATTATCCGAATCCTTTTAATCCATCCACATTCATTAACTATCAACTGCCCGAAGGTACTTTCGTGATTCTAAAGGTTTTCGATCTGCTTGGTAGGGAAATTAAAACTTTGGTCAATGAATACCAGGATTCAGGCAAATATTCTGTTCAATTCTCTGCCGTAAATTTATCGAGTGGATTGTATTTATATAAACTTGATGCCGGACCCTACCATGATATAAAAAAACTTTTAGTACTCAAATGATTTACTGAACTGCATGCTTAAATCTGATACAATCAACTAATAGATAATTATTTCATTTTAATTATTGTGAGGTAATTGTTCTTAAAGTCGGTAAAAGTTCATAAAAAATAGTTAAGAGGATTTACTATATGTTTCAAAATAAAAGTCTGAACTCTTTTTCACGGGCAACAAAATTGAATTTAGGGAAAAGACTGGTTATTGTAATTAATCTTTTAATAACGGTAACACTGTTCGGACAAGAATTACCCTATCAAAATGCCAATCTAAGTTCTGAAGAACGTGCCGAAGATTTATTATCGAGATTAGCGCTTGAAGAAAAAGCAGCATTGATGTGTGATCAATCCGATGCAATTCCCCGTCTCGGCATAAAAAAATTCAATTGGTGGAGTGAAGCTCTTCATGGTCTTGCTAACAATGACAGCGTGACTGTATTTCCTCAGCCGATTGGGATGGCAGCTTCTTTTGATGATGAATTGGTCTATAAAATTTTTGATGCAACCTCAGATGAGACGCGGGCTAAATATAATGATGCAATAAAGAAAGGATTGGGAAACCGCCGCTTTTTAAGTCTTTCGGTGTGGACACCTAATGTTAATATCGTTCGCGATCCTCGCTGGGGTAGAGGGCAGGAAACTTACGGCGAAGATCCTTATCTGACTTCTCGTATGGGTATTCAGGTTGTGAAGGGATTACAAGGTCCGCCAGACTCTAAATACAGGAAACTTCTTGCATGTGCAAAGCATTACGCAGTTCATTCCGGCCCGGAATGGAGCCGGCATGTATTAAACCTCAACAATGTAGATCCCCGTGATTTATATGAAACCTATTTACCTGCATTTAAATCTTTAGTTCAGGATGCAGATGTCCGCCAAGTAATGTGTGCTTATCAGCGACTGGATGATGAACCCTGCTGCGGTAATTCAAGATTATTGAAGAAAATCTTGCGGGAAGATTGGGGTTTTAAATATGTTGTAGTTTCCGACTGCGGGGCAATAACAGATTTCTTTACAAGTCATAAAGTTTCTTCGGATGCTGTACATGCTGCTTCAAAGGGTGTTCTGGCCGGGACAGACCTGGAATGTGTCTGGGAAAATTATCCGTTCAAAACATTACCGGATGCTGTTAAAAGAGGTTTGATTACTGAAAAAGAAATTGACGAAAGTTTATTGCGGATTCTTGTGGATCGTTTTGATCTTGGTGAATTGGATGATGATGATCTTGTCCCCTGGGCTAAAATTCCGATGTCTGTTGTAAACAATGAAGAGCATAAAAAACTTGCATTGGAAATGGCTCGTGAATCAATGACGCTTCTTCAGAATAAAAACAATATTCTTCCTTTAAATAAATCAATTAAAAAAATAGCTGTAATCGGACCTAATGCGGATGATGAACCTGTTTTATGGGGCAGCTATAATGGGAAGCCGATCCGCACTGTAACAATTCTCGACGGCATTATTTCAAAACTATCTAAAGATAAAATTATTTATGATAAGGGATGTGATCTTGTTGAGGATAAAGTAACCCAAAGTTATATTTCAAAGACATCAATTGAAGGCAAAAATGGTTTCAAAGCCACTTATTGGAATAACCCTGATCGCCGGGGGGAACCGGCTGCAACCCAGCAAATAATTAATCCTTTAAAATTAACAACGGCAGGCCAGCACGAATTTGCTCCGGGAGTTAAACTAGAAGGGTTTTCAGCTAACTACGAAACTGAATTCGTTCCGTCGGAAACTGAAGAAATAGTATTTAAATGCGGTGCAACAGGATCTTTTGAGCTGCTGGTAAATGGAGAATCTGTTGTAAAATATATTAATTGGAGAACACTTCCGTCGAGTCACGCGTATAAGGTCGAATCCGGTAAAAAATATAAAATAGAAATACGTTATGCTCAGATGAATAATTGGCAGGCAAACCTTGAATTTAATTTCGGTAAGGAAGTAGATGTTGACTATTCGGAGCTCATCAATAAACTGAAAGGGGTTGATGTTGTAGTATTTGCCGGGGGTCTCTCGACATTGCTGGAAGGTGAAGAGATGCCGGTATCGTACCCAGGCTTTAAAGGCGGTGATCGTACCAATATTGAATTACCTTCGGTGCAGCGCAATTGTTTGAATGTACTAAAAGAAGCCGGAAAGAAAATCATATTCGTAAACTGTTCAGGTTCTGCTATTGCACTTTTACCTGAAACCGAATCTTGCGATGCAATCCTGCAAGCTTGGTATGGAGGTGAATCCGGCGGACAGGCAATAGCTGATGTGTTATTTGGAGATTATAATCCTTCGGGTAAACTCCCCATCACCTTCTATAAAAATTCGCAGCAGTTGCCGGATTTTGAAAACTACTCTATGAAAGGACGCACCTACCGATATATGAACGATGCTCTGTTCCCGTTTGGCTATGGTTTGAATTATACAACTTTCTCGATTGGTGATGCCAAAATCAGTAAAACTAGTATTAAAGAGAATGAAAGCGTTGATTTAATAATACCGGTATCTAATACGGGTAAGCTGGACGGAACGGAAATCGTTCAGGTTTATGTACGAAAGGTAAATGACCCTGACGGTCCTATTAAAACATTAAAAGGTTTCCAGAGAGTTAATCTGGCTGCAGGTAAAACCGGTCAGGCTGGAATTAATTTACCTTACAGCTCATTTGAATTTTTTGACAGGAGAGAAGTTAAATTGATTGTATCTAAGGGAGAGTATGAAATCTTATATGGAAATAATTCCGATAAAAAAGATTTAAAAATGGTTAAGATTATGATTCTATAAAAACTAAAGATTCTCGAATTTCAACGGATTAATTCATGATGAAATCTAGCATTAAGTTTTTTATATGCATTTCCCTGTCTTCGGTTCTTTCCTTTGCTCAAGTGCCGCCTGAAAAGGAGCTGCAGTTTTATAAATGGGCTGATTTACCGCCGATGGGCTGGAACAGCTGGGATTGTTTCGGACCAACTGTTACGGAAGAAGAGGTTAAGGATAATGCAGATTACATGGCGAAGTATTTAAAACAATATGGCTGGGAATACATTGTAGTTGATATCCGTTGGTATGTTGAGAATGATAAATCTCATGGATATAATGAAAAAGATGCCGTCATTGTTATTGATGAATATGGACGATTGCTCCCTGCTGTAAACAGGTTTCCCTCCTCTTCGGACGGAAAGGGATTTAAACCATTGGCAGATTATGTGCATAGCAAAGGCCTGAAATTCGGAATTCATCTTATGCGTGGCATTCCTAAATTAGCCGTTGAAAAAAATACACCAGTTTTAGGTGCAAATGTAACTGCGAAAGAAATCTATAGCACAAAAGAACTTTGCAGATGGCTCGGTGATATGTATACTGTCGACCCTTCAAAAAAAGGTGCCCAAGAATATTATGATTCAATATTTAAATTGTATGCATCCTGGGGGATTGATTTTATAAAAATTGATGATCTTTCACGTCCATATCATAAAGAGGAAATTCAAATAATCCGCAATGCTATTGATAGTTGCGGACGAAAAATTGTTTTGAGCACTTCTCCTGGAGAAACTCCGTTTGAAAATGCCGAACATATAAGCAGTAATGCAAATATGTGGCGGATTATTGACGACTTCTGGGATAACTGGTCACAATTGAATGAACATTTTACGCTTTTTCAAAAATGGATTCCTTATATGGGGAGCGGTCATTGGCCCGATGGTGATATGCTTCCTTTGGGAAGAATCGGAATTCGGGCCGAACGGGGCGAGAACCGTATGAGCATGCTTACAAAAGATGAGCAATATACTTTAATGTCGCTGTTTTTAATCTGCAGGTCGCCATTAATGTTCGGAGGGAATTTACCCGACAATGACGAGTTCACTTTTAATTTGATTACAAATGATGAAGCACTGGGTGTTCTTCGGAAAACTAAAAATAACAGGCAGCTTTTTACCGACGGAGAACGTGTTGCCTGGATTGCAGATGATTCTGAAACCGGAGATAAATATGCGGCCCTTTTTTATACTTCGGATCAAAAACCCATTTTGGAGAACTTAGCTTTATATAACAGCAATTTAATTACATATAGACCTGGGGAACAATCTGCTAAAATTAAAGTGAACATCGAAGGCGCAAAAAAGCTTTATCTTGTTGTTACCGACGGCGGGAATGGAGCTGATTGGGATCATGCGGATTGGATTGAACCTAAACTCTATGGTAAAAATGGAACATTAAATTTAAATGATGTTAATTGGATAAATGCTTCCTCTGGATGGGAAACTGTAAAGATTAATAAAAGTGTTGCAGGAAATAAATTAAATGTCGATGGCAAAGAATATCAGTATGGTATCGGTACCCATGCAACATCCATAATCGAGTATGATATACCCCAAGGATATGACACATTTTCTTCTTTAGCAGGACTCGACAAAGAATGCATTGAGCACACCGAAGGTGCCTCCGTCAAATTTCATGTATTTACTCAATATCCAACCGGCTTTCCGCCTCCGGATTCAATTAAAGTAAATCTTATTCTCGCACAGTTAGGAATCAAAGGCAAATGTAATGTCCGGGATCTTTGGGCAAAAAAGGATATTGGAGAATATAATTATGAATTATCCGTATATATAAGAAAACATGGTGCGAAATTGTTGAGGATTAGTGAAATCAAGTAGCTTGTTAATTCATCGAAGGTCATAAAAAAAAATTTATAACTATTGCGCGAGGGCTGATATGGAAAGAATAATATTGTTTCTCTGCTGCGTTTTATTATTTGGCGGACAAATACCCGGACAACAGCTGCCTTTTCAAAATCCTAATTTAAGTTCGGAAGAAAGAGCTAAAGATTTAATCAGCCGCTTAACATTAAGTGAAAAAGCAGCTTTAATGTGCGATATATCCGAAGCCGTTCCGCGCCTCGGCATAAAAAAATTTAATTGGTGGAGTGAAGCCTTACATGGTCTTGCCAACAATAGTGGAGTTACTGTTTTCCCGCAGCCTATTGGTATGGCTGCATCATTTGATGATACTCTTGTTTTTAAGATATTCAATGCTGTTTCAGATGAAATACGTGCCAAGTATAACGAGTACAGGCAAAAAGGAGAGGAAAATAGACGCTTTCTGAGTCTTTCAGTTTGGACACCAAATATCAATATATTCAGGGATCCCCGTTGGGGCCGGGGCCAGGAAACCTACGGAGAAGATCCCTACCTGATGTCACGTATGGGTATTTCAGTTGTTAAAGGACTACAAGGACCAAATGACTCGAAATATAAAAAGCTTTTAGCTTGCGCTAAACATTACGCAGTTCACTCGGGCCCCGAGTCGAGCCGGCATATTCTCAACCTTAACAATGTAGATCCCCGTGATTTGTGGGAAACTTATCTTCCTGCATTTAAATCACTGGTGCAGGAAGCCGGTGTTCGTGAAGTGATGTGCGCATATCAGCGTTTGGACGATGATCCCTGCTGCGGTAATACTCGTCTTTTGCAAAAAATTCTTCGCGACGATTGGGGGTTTAAATACCTGGTTGTTTCAGATTGCGGAGCCATCACTGATTTTTTTAATAACCATAAAGTTTCTTCCGATGCAATGCATGCTGCAGTTAAAGGTGTTTTGGCAGGAACCGATGTTGAATGCGGTTTTAATTATGCTTTTAAGAATTTGCCGGAAGCTCTGGAAAAAGGTCTTTTAACCGAAGCAGGAATAGATAAGCATCTGATGCGCGTGCTAGCCGGTCGTTTTGATCTTGGAGAAATGGATGATGATTCTTTGGTCCCCTGGTCAAAAATTCCTATGTCGGTTGTAAATTCTGATGAACATAAAAAACTAGCCTTAGATATGGCAAGGGAATCAATGACGCTTCTTCTTAATAAAAACAATATTCTTCCTTTATCCAAATCTGTCAAAAAAATTGCAGTGCTTGGTCCAAATGCGGACGATGAACGCCTTATGTGGGGAAATTATAATGGAGTACCTTTTAACACCGTAACCATCCTTGATGGAATTAATACAAAGATTTCTGAAGAAAATATAGTATTTGATAAAGCATGTGATCTAGTAGAGAAAGTATATGTTGAATCATTAATTGATGAATGTTCCATTGACGATAAAGAAGGTATAAAGGCTACTTACTGGAACAATCGGGATTTAAAAGGAGAACCTGTTACGACTGTACAAATTACAAATCCGATACAATTAACTACTGATGGACAACATGAATTTGCCCCAGGCGTTCATCTTCAGGATTTCTCAGGCAAGTACGAAACTATATATAAACCTTCTGAGTCGGGAGAGGTCGTATTTAGAATTGAACCGAGAGGATGGTTCGAGCTTCTTGTAAACGGTGATACACTTTATAAGCCGGTTAGGTGGGGGCAGCGTACTCTGCGTATTCCATTGATGGTTGAAAAAGGTAAGGAATATAAGATCGAAGCTAACTTCAGGCAAATAGGTAATTGGCCGGCAGGCCTTACCCTGAACTTCGGCAAAGAGGAACCTGTTACATTCGATGATCTTGTCCAAAAGCTTGAAGGTATTGATGTAGTTATTTTTGCAGGCGGTATTTCTTCTCAGCTGGAAGGCGAAGAGATGCCTTTGGAACTGCCGGGGTTTAAAGGCGGCGACCGCACCGATATTGAGCTCCCGGAGATTCAGCGCACTTGTCTAAAAATGCTTAAAAAAGCGGGGAAGAAAATAATTTTCGTGAATTGTTCCGGTTCTGCCATGGGCCTTGTGCCTGAAACGGAAACGTGTGATGCAATATTGCAGGCATGGTATGGAGGTGAATCCG
>DATKLQ010000267.1:0-4215 GCA_035542335.1 Ignavibacteriaceae bacterium
GCAGTCAGCTTGAAACGCTTGTTAGGCTGTTTGTTTTATTACTAATATAATTTGCGAAACTTTTCTTAGCGTAAGAAAAGTACTCGTCAGAGTCCGTAGACTCTGCCGGAGTCTACGACCAAAAGAAACATGCACTTTATAAGAATTGCTAAAATTTATCTTCATTCCGTTACGAAGAATGATGAGCAACCATATATAAAAAATAAATCACAATATTTTTCATCTTAACCCTCCAGCATTCTTCGTTTAACCTGCCTCGCCGGCAAGGCGGGCACTTCATTCCGATAAATTTTTTAACGCAATTCTTTTAATGTGCAGCCGAGCTCTTAGGATTAGTCTTTTGGTTCTGGCTCCGCCAGTTTAGGATTTGTGAATTACGATTTACGGAATCCTTCCCCTTGCTTTTTGAACTCTACCGTTCACTGATTACTGTTCACCGGTTTACCGTTCACTGTTCACCGTTCTAACTTTCCGCCGGAATTTTCCTTCTTATTACTCTTCCCCTTTTCCTTTTCAATAGAAATCCGGATCTCTGTTTTACCGTCTTTAATTAAATCAAAAGTGCCGTTATGCTGCTGTACAAGAGATTCAACCAGCTCGAGTCCCATCCCTTCGGAATTTTCCACGGTAAAGTCTTTTGGAAAACCTACCCCGTCATCGGATATAATTAATTCCAGGTTATTTTTCTTGGGATGGAGCAGTGTAACGGAAATCTCGCCTTCTTTTCTTCCGTTGAATGCATATTTTAATGCATTTGAAACAAGCTCATTTATTATTAGCCCAAGGCTGATTGCCGTATTTATTTCCAGAAGGACCTTGGGAATATTTAAATTAAGCCTGATATTACTTGTTCTTCTGTAAGACTGGAACAGATGTGTGATAAGCTCTTTGGAATAATCTTCAAAATCAATTTTCAGAAGATCCTTTGAACGGTAAAGCTTCTCATGTACAAGAGCCATTGAACGGATTCTTTCCTGGCTCCCCTTCAGCAGGTCCAGCAGCTTTTGATCTTTCACATAAAAGCTTTGGAGATTAAGGAGGCTGGAAACTATCTGCAGGTTATTTTTTACTCTATGATGAATCTCCTTTATAAGCAGCTCTTTTTCCTTCAGAGAATTTTCAACCGACATCCTGGCTTTTTTTCTTTCCGTAATATCAATACCTGTACAAATCAGCCCGATGAATTCATTATCCTCATTGAACCGCGGTATTGTGGTCTCCAGCAGCCAATGATATTCATTATTATGATTTCTCAAACGGTATTCTATTGAAAATCTTTTATGGGACTTAAAAGCTTCCTTATATTTCCTGACATATTGTTCTTTATCCTGCGGATGAATAATCTCAAACCAATTGTTCCCTTCCTGCTCCGCGGAAAGGCCTGTAAACTGAAACCTCTGCCTGTTTATATATTCAAGCTTCTGCTCCTTGTCGAACATCCAGATCAATACCGGTATGGTATCTGCCAGATCTGAAAACCTATGCTCGATCTCCTTTAATGCTTTTTCCGCTTTTATTTTTTCCGAGTTATCATACATTAAGACACGGTAGTACAATTTCCTGGAAGCGTAATCGGGAAATGGTGTAATAAATAGTTTAAGATATACCGGATCCGCACCTTTTGTTTTGATTCTGAAATCCTCAACAATCTGCATATTTCTTAGCATACACTCTTTTAAATGTTTCATAAACCTGCGTATTTCAGAGGTCTCAAGGAATGAAATAAAGGGAATATTTATAATATGTTTTTTCTCTCTCCACAGCATGTTTGCGCCCGTTAAATTGATGTCTGTAATTACACCTTTATTATCGAGGCTCATGTATCCTAATGGAGCATATTCGTAGAGATCAGCATAACGGTCTACCGACCGCAGCAGCTCACTTTGATCCTGAAGCTGCGTGAATCTGCTTCTTTTCGTTTCCTCATTTGCCAGGAATTTTCTTATCTGATCTTTCTTTGTATTTAAATCTTTTCTTCCCCAGTCTTTTTCAGTCTGATTCAATTGCTCTTGTTCCGGCTTTGACACTTTAATTTTTCTTTTACCGGGATTATTTTTCATAATAGTTCTCAATTACTATCATCATTTCAGCAATTCTCTCACCGCCAGCAAAACAAGCTCATCCTGTTCATCATGCAGTCTTATAAGCCCTGCATTCAGGAGCAGCTCATCCTGCCCCAATTTTATCATGGAGTCCAGGATAGTTTTCTTACCGGAATATAAAGAACTTAATAATCTTTTAACCTCGGGAATATTCCATTTACCTTCAGCGATATCAGTAAGCTTCCGCCCGGTTAATTCCGTCGATCCGAACTTTTCCAAAAAAGATTTACTTGCCCGGATAATTGTTTGATCCTTCTTTAAAACAACAAGGGGCTCGTTTACAGTATTGAATAATGTTTCGCTGAAGGATTTAAAAATAAAATCTATTCCGTCCTGGATCATGCTCGATTTAAGCATAGAAACCACTACCCCGTCTATTTTATTGTCGATACTCTTATACGGCCGGATCTTTACCGAATACCAGTTCCCTGCATGATCCCTGGTCTCTATTTCTTCAGTCTCAAGCGTTTCAATGACCCTCGCTATTTTCTCTTTCAATTCAGGAATCTTAATCTTCTGATTAATATCGCTTACCGGGCGACCGATATCGCTTGCAATCAGGTTCCATATCTTTTCGGTATGCGGCGTATATCTTCTTATCTTTAAATTTCTGTCAAGCATTATTACAGGGATATTAATGCTGGCGAGCAGGTTTACAAGATCGCTGTTCAGGATTGTCAGCTCTTCGTTTCTCCTTTCAAGCTCTTCGTTAACAAGTTCAGCATAATACGAAGTGGTTGAAAGCAAAGGCTAGAGGACTGATTGCCCAAATAGTACGAGCCATTTAAATTATATTATTATCTAATTAAAGTAAAGCATTAAGTCGGAGATGGGATATTTGATACTGGATACTGGATACTGGATACCGGATACTTGATGCCGGATACTGGATGCTGGATACCGGATGCTGGATACCGGATGCTGGATACTAGATGCTGGATGGTGGCGAGATCTATTGCTTTAATTCTCCAGGTAGAATTCATCATGTAGGGGCGACTCGGTGGGTCGCCCCCCCCATTGTTACCTGCAATTTATAATCGTTGATTATCATTCCGGCAACAAAAAAAATTAAAAGGACATGAACATAAAAAAGTAGGAAACACTTAGTCACCTTGCAATATAATCACCCATTATTTTTTGGGAGATTTCTTATATTAGCCAAATTATGAACCCGCCCAACCACTCTTCTTCTTTTCATTTCTCCCAAACCTTTCTCTTAATAAAAAATCTTCTTAAGTTTAACAAGTATTAATAAACAACATATCAATCGATTAATTATTCTCCCCAAAATTCCGCTAAAAACAGCCGGGGTATTGCCGATTAAATGAGGGTTGCGCTGCTGGATAAGAGATTTTTTTATTCGAAGTAAACTGAATACGAAAAGATTAAGGAGAATGGAATGAAGCTCCTTTCCTTATCACTGCTACTAGCTGCGGCAATATTCGTTACCGGGTGCAAAGATAAAATTATTAATCCTGATGTTTTATATACGGATCCGCACCCTGCAAGATTAATCTATTTTGAGGCGAGAACTTCTGACGATTTCACGTCAGGTTCTTTGCCTGACGGCGACCTGAGCGAAAATGCTAATATTAGCGTCGCACTGCACTCGCTGGACACTGTTTCAATGAAGTTAGTTCTTATCGATGACGATGCCCTGATCCAATGTGATCTTTTATTAGACAAGCAGCCTGCCATTTGGGGATTCCCTCCAAAAGATACGCTGGTTTTAGAATTCGGTTTTTTTCCTGACTCTGCAGATTATAAGATCAATACTATAAAAAACCAATCTGCGCTTTTTAAAGATATGCTCGGATATGAAAAAAAGATCCAATGGACAATATTTATGGTACCTGAAATTAGGACCGAAGACAGAAAGTAATCTGTCGGAAAATATATGAAACCTAATCGGAAGAAAATTCTTCTGGTCGAAGATGAAGCTCTAATCGCAATGGATCAGGCGAGGCAGCTTAGGAAAGAAGGATACAATGTAGTGCATGTATATTGCGGGGAAGAGGCAATTGAAAAAGTTAAGACCACCAAACCCCCTGTAGACCTGATCCTTATGGATGTGAATCTTGGAAAAGGAATCGATGGAACCGAAACCGCACAG
>DATKLQ010000268.1:0-10863 GCA_035542335.1 Ignavibacteriaceae bacterium
GGGGGAGGAAAGTCGCCGATTATAGAAACTTTTTCCAACGGCACCAGGAAAAAAAATAATATAAAAGATGTTGTCTTTGCCGATTCGGCTCTTTTAGGAATGTTTAACCTGCCTGTAATTTACGGTGATCCTGATGCGGCATTAAAGAAACCATATTCACTGATATTAACCCGCACTACAGCTCTGAAATTATTTGGAACTGAAAATGCAGTTGGAGAAACGATCCATTATACTGGAGATAACGGCCTCCCTATGGATATGACAATAACGGCAATTATAGAGGATATCCCGGCTAATTCAACGGTTTCCTTCAAAGCTGCGGGATCACTCTCTTCTTTTTATTCTATTAGTCGGATGTATGGATTCAATATTGATGAAGATTGGCGCAACTATCAATATGATACTTTTATCATGGCTAAGGGTGATGATATAAATGTTTTTACAGATAAGATAAATAAATTATGGCGGAACCAGGAAAAAATATTAAATAACATGCATGAAGAGATAAAACTAATTCCCTTTGATGATGTTTACTTTCATAATAACAGTAAGCTGCAGCTTATTCTTTTTCTTCAACTGGTCGGTATTTTTATTCTTGCAATAGCTATCGTCAACTTTATTAATTTAACTATTGCAAAGTCTGCTTCCCGCGCCGGAGAAATCGGTATGCGTAAAGTTATAGGAGCTGACCGCCCGTCGATTATAATGCAGTTTTTAGGCGAATCGATTCTTATCAGTCTGCTGGCAGCCGCAGCTGCATTGATGATCGTTGAATTGATTAAGCCTTCTTTTATTAAAATTATAGATAAGCAAATTCAATTCGGCTTACTAAATCAGCCTATTTATATTTTTATTCTCATTTCCGGCATAATTCTCACAGGAATTATCTCCGGGATTTACCCTGCAATTATCCTTTCAGCTTTCAAACCGGCATCTATTCTTAAAGGAGAAATAACAAAAGGCAAAAGAGGAAACTTTTTAAGGCATATACTTATTGTTACTCAATTTGCTATTTCCATTGCCCTTGTTATTTGCACCATCATGGTTTCCAAACAAGTGAATTATTTAAGAACAAAAAACATCGGATTTAATAATAAGAACATAATTCATTTCAAACAGAGCGCGGAAATAGGCCTGCATTACAATGCTTTTAAACAGAAGCTGCTTGAGGATCCGGATATTATAAATGTGTCCCGTTCAAACACATCGCTCGGACAGGAGTTGCCAATTTCATCGTCACAGGAACTTCATGGCTTAAAGAAATCGTATTGTGCCACGACTGTTGATCCTGATTTTATTCCGACAATGGGAATACAAATAATTGAAGGAAGACCTTTTTCATGGGATATAGCAAGTGATTTTCAGAATGCTGCAATTGTCAACGAAACTTTTATAAAGGAATTTGAACTGAAAGAGACTTTGGGAAACGAAATAAATTTTATTGACCGGAAATTCAAAATAATCGGTGTGATGAAAGATTTCCATTACAGCTCATTTCACAAAAAAGTGGAACCTTCTGCATTATTTAATCTAGATTGGAATTCACAAATAAATATCCGGATAAGCAGCCGCAATATTCACGGAGCAATTCAGCATGCTAAAAAGGCCTGGGAAGAATTTTCGCCGGATTTTCCTTTTGAATATGAATTTCTTGATAAAACATATGACAAGCTTTATAAATCAGATGAACAGTTTCAGGATATAATTAATAGTTTTTCTGCGATTGCAATCTTTATTGCCTGTCTTGGACTATTGGGATTAGTTTCGATTAGCGTCGACCGGCGTATAAAAGAAATCGGCATTCGAAAAATTATTGGCGCTTCGGTAGATTCTATTGTGTTTACTCTCTTATCGGAATTTTTAAAATGGATAGCTCTTGCAAATATTATTGCATGGCCTGTTGCATATTACTTCATGAATAAATGGCTGCAGAATTATGCATATCATACGGAATTAAGCTGGTGGATGTTTCCGCTTGCCGGCGGTATTGCATTATTAATAGCAGCGGCAGCAGTAAGTTTTCAGGCATTTAAAGCGGCAACGGCAAACCCTGTTGAGAGTTTGCGATATGAATAAATCTCAAAGCCCAATGGGCTTAACGCTTAGTGAAGGGAAATGATAAAAATTACCTGGCAAAAATTTTTTTAATAAAAACGCACTGCGCCCGCCTTTGCCGAAGCAAACCTATAGTTTTGCGTGAGGCAGGCTTTGCTCTCTGCGGGGTACTAAACTAAAAAATTATTTCAAAATCGCATTAAGGAATCTGAAAAATAATAATATCAAAGGGAGAATTAAACATGAAATCTATATACTGCTTTTCATTGTTCTTTTCATTATTCATATTGAATTGCCTGGTCTTTTCCCAATCTTCATCGACAAAGAAAATCTATATGGATATTGCCCATGGCCAAAGATTCTGGAATGATCCTTCAAATATGAATGGAGCGGATGAGAATTGGATTAACCGTGTAAAATATATGACTGATGAGCTTTTAAAAAACGCATCTTCGGTTAATGCAAAATTGTATTATTTAAAAAATGAGATTAAACCGGAAAGTTTATCGGACTGTGATCTGCTGTTTATTCATATACCTTCATCTAAGTATACTGCAAATGAGGTTAAAGCCATAACTGAATACTTATACAATGGAGGTTCACTGTTTCTTGTAATGGATGAAGATTACTGGTCAACGTTGCAGGATGCAAATGTAAATGATATCATCAAACCATTCGATATACAATATGGTAATCAAAGCCCCGACACCTCATTAGGCGGCATTACCAGGGAAGGTCTTATTACTGAAAAATCTTTAAAGATTACTTATTACGGGGGAAGAATTATAAACGGCGGTACTCCTTTCTGTTTCAGCAGCGCGGAAGAGAAATATCCGTTTGGAGTATATAAGAATTTAAAAAACGGAGGAAAGATTATAGTCATGGGAGACGGAATGACATCCCTATACATGACAAGCTGGAAGGGAGTAAATGATTTTCAATGTTCTGAATTTATGAATGATATCCTTCATTGGCTCCTATCAAAATAAAAAAAGATCGGAAGAGGAAAACTATCTTCATTAAAAGAAAGTTTTTCAAATATCATTTGGAATTTTTAGAAGTTTCAAAAGTACAGTTAATTATAAAAAGGGAATATGACCGGTAAGAAGCGACTCGGATCGCATGACATTATTTTTCCCGTTCAGGCAGCGTTCTTTGTAATAGAAGAAATTCCATCTTTTTCAATTTGCCGAACTAAAAAAGGTACGATTAATCAATTATCAACCAGATTTTCTTATGTGAATTTAGGATGGATAAATGGTATGGTATATTGAAATAATTAAAAAATATATGAGGAAAAAAATAAGTACTTTATTATTTGCTGCATTAGTAATGCTAAATTCAGCGGGATATTCTCAGAAAGTTGAAACACCCTATGAGGTAGCTGTATGGAGCGGATTTCGTTCAACTGCAATATGTTATACTTTTGACGACGGCTATGCAGGCGCATTAAGTATTGCCGTTCCGGAATTCGATAAATATGGATTTAAACTCACTCTATTTATTCCAACAGACTGGTCCCCTGACTGGGTCGGATTACAAAATGCTGCATCAAACGGACATGAAGTAGCAAGTCATACCCTCAGCCATCCTCACTTGAATGAAGAAAGTAACGACAGGCAAACGGCAGAATTAAGGGATTCGAAAAAGATCATTAACAACCATATAACCGGCCAGGAATGTATAACCGTTGCATACCCGTTTTGTGCAGAAGGGAACGATTCAATTACCGAAAAATATTATATAGCTGCACGGGTTTGCTCCGGTAAAATCGAACCAAGCACACCCGGATCTTATATGAGCGTGAGTTCGATAACATGCGGTACACAAGGTGTAAATACTCTAGAAGGTCTTAAATTCTTATTTAAATCTGCCGCAGAATTGAAAGGCTGGTGCACTCTTATGATCCATGGATTAGATAATGAAACATTAGATAATGGAAGCAACTGGTCTCCTTTTTCATCCGAAGTTTTTAAAAATAGTCTTAAATATTTAAGTGATCGAAAAAGTGAATTCTGGGTAACTACGTTTCGAAATGCAGCTCTTTACTCAAAAGAAAGAAATTCAGTAACTATTAAAGAGACTTCCAAATCGAATAATTCAATAACGTTGAAGATTACAGATAATCTTCCTGATTCCATATATAATTTTCCCGTTACTATCCGCAGGCCTCTTCCTGCTGATTGGGCTTCTGCAGCAGTTACTCAAAATAATGTCGCTGTGCCCACAACTTTAGTCAAAGTTGATTCCGTCATCCATTTGACCTTTGATGTAATTCCTGATGCCGGAGAAGTGAAAATTTTAAAAAGCAATATAATTATTAACCAAAATAATTAAATTTCCATACTAATTTTTTTTGAAGATGATAAGTTATTCAGATGTTAAATTTTCTGAACCAGCCGTACCCATTCTCTTACCAGCCTGCAAGAAGAATTAAACAACTGGTACCAATCGGAATATTTGTATTTATTTTCTTAATCTTATTTAAACCCTTCGGTTTGGAAAACGATCCCGGTAATATTCAAACTTCTGCATATATTAGTTTTTGCGGAACTATAATTGGTTTTTTAACAACGGTCGCAATTCCTTACATTTTCCCGGCATATTTTAATGAATCAAATTGGACATTAAAAAAAAATTTAGTCTGGAATGCAATTATCTTTTTTATTTTTGCTACGTTGATGTTTTTTTCATTTAATGTTTACAGTATTTATCATTTTCACAACAATCAAGATTTTACATTTAAAAATTATTTGTGGTGGATATACCTTCAATTTATATTCGGCTTGCCGCTTGGTATAATTATTAATTTATCCAATCAATATTTCCTTCTGAAAAGGCATGTTAAAGCTGCTGAAAGTATAAATAATTCATTTAGAGCTTCGGCCCGGCAAAATTTGAATAAATCCAATGAGAAAATTGATATCTACCAAGAATTTGAGAAAGAACTAAATTATTCAAATGAATTAAAAAATCATTATGTATCAATAATTCAATTGGAATTTGAAGTTGATAAATTTAAAAAAGTTAATGTTGATATTGGAAATATTATATATGTTGAGGCATTCGGTAATTATATTAATGTAATCTATATTGATGATGATTTGAAGAAGATAACTGTTCGTGATACAATTACAAATATTGAACAGAAGGTAAGTAAAGCGAAAGTAATATATCGAACTCACAGATCATATCTTGTTAATTTAAAAAAAATTGAAAAAATAAAGGGGGATTCACAGGGATTGAAATTATATTTTAAATTTGTTGATAAAGCTGTCCCTGTTTCCAGGAACAAAATAAAAGAATTCCGAAAGATGGTCGCTTCAAATATTTAAAATCCTGGATGCATTCCGTAACATAATTTTACATCTCATCACACAATTCTTTTTTCTCTCTCGATTCATATTTACGTTTGACTGCGAAATTACAAACAAAAAAAGGAATTAAAATGAAATTCTTTGAAGTCTATTTGTTACTGTTCTTATTTGTTATTTCCGGTTTTTGCACAGCACAAAATAATAATCCGGATTCTACTTCTGAAAAACAACAGGCGGGAATAGTTGGAAATAATAATTCTCAACATTCTATCGATCCTAAGATATTGGAATTTTACACAGATTATAGTCTTTATACAAATCCGGGTGAATATGTATCAATGTATGCACAACTTCCTGATTCGATATCTGTGCTATGCAAACTGATCAAAGCGCAGCTGATTCATCCAATTGCTGATCTGCCCCTTTATCGCGACGATATTCCCATAGAAAGATCCTATGAAGATTTGAAATACCCAACCGTGCAAACCATCCTTGCCGGGTTAAAGTCCTATAATTCCAATGGGCTGGTTTTTGACCGCAAACCCTCCGAGCGCCTGGTTGTATCATGCCGGTATCATGCCATATTATTGGCATCAATACTGAAACATGGTGGAATTCCAACAAGAGTGAGGTATGGATTTGCATCGTATCTTTATCCCGGATACCTTATTTATCATGTTGTGTGTGAAGTATGGAATAAAAATGAAAACAGATGGATATTAGTAGATCCGGACAGGCAATCAATAGACTTAACACCGCAGCAATTTGAATTTGCGGGCGATGTATGGGCAAAATACCAACTTGGCAAATTAGATCCTCTAAAATACGGTGTTCCTAACTGGTGGGGTTCAAACACAATACTCGATGCATTATGCCACGATTTGGCTTCAGTATTAGGAAATGAGCATATCTATTATGATCGTCCTGCTATTTCGGCTGATACAACTAAAGATGCAAAAAATTTGAATCCGGCTCAATTATCACTTATGGATAAAGTCAGTAAATTGATGAAAAATATTGATTGTAATTTTTATGAATTGAGAACGGTATACAATAAGAATAAACAATTGCAGTTTAAAAGTTATTTTAAGAAAAATGTTACTGCTAAATAGAATATAATATTCTTTGCTTTAAAAGCAGATTTTTAAAATAGGCGATCGCTTATTCAAATGAAGTACTCTTATAACTGAATAAAAAAAATATACACGTTTTCATATTTCCGGATCATGGTAATACTCTTGAGTTTTTAAGTTGGGTTAAAAGGAAGTCAATACCGCAAGGATTGAAAACTCTTTTTGAGGAAGTTGAGAAATTCTAATACCTTTTAAGTGTCGGAAAATTTTATGACTAAAACAAAAATAAATTATTCATATGCTTACTTATTGATAAGCTTTATATTCCTTTTCTTTTTCAATGGAAGATGGATTTTACCGATTGCTGCTTTTATAGTACCAATATTTCTGATTCGTTTTTTAAGGTTTCAAAAACCGGTAAAAGGATTTTTAATTATAATTGTCGCTGGTTGGATATCAAACATATTTATATGGAAAGGTATGATGCCTATGTCAGGCTTCTTCTACTATTTCCTAATGTTAATGATGAGCGTATTTAACTCGCTAACTTTTTTAATCGACAGGGTATTTTTTCAAAAATTTAAAGGAATAATTTCAACGCTAGTTTTCCCCTCTGCATACGTGTTCATGGAGTTCATAGTTGTATCTACAAATCCATCGGGATCGTATGGTGCATTATCACATACCCAAACCTCGTTACCATTGATTCAGATTATTTCAGTCACAGGAATTTGGGGAGTTTCATTTGTCATCCTCTGGACAGCATCTGTTATCAACTGGCTGTGGGACAACGCTTTTGATAAATATTCATTAAGCAAAGCTTTATGGGTATACGTAATACCGGTGACAATTATCATTCTTTACGGACAAATCCGTTTAGCACTGGGAACTGCCGAAGGCACAGTGAAGATTGCTTCTATCAATATTCCAAAAGATAAACTAAAGCACATCTATAATGATCATCCAGACTCTATCAATGAACAAATTAATAAATCGTTTTTGGATCAATGTCATATTGCTGCTACGTCCAAAGCAAAAATTGTTTTCGGCGTAGAAGTGATGCTCAATATTACTTCCGATATCGAAAGTGAGTATTTGGCAAAAGCCAAAACTGCTGCAGAAAAGGATAATATTTATATAGGGCTTCCTTTTTTGATCTATTCAAAAGACAATCCGCGTTTAAAACCGATGAATAAGATTACCTGGATTTCACCCCAGGGAGAGATACTGTTTACATATTATAAGGCAAAACCCACACCTGGTGAGGGATCCTATGGCGATGGCGTGTTAAGGTATTTTGATTCGCCGTACGGACGAATAAGTTCTTCCATTTGTTTTGACATGGATTTCCCATCACTCATAAAACAGGTTGATGATATGGGTATTGATATTATGTTAGTACCAGGTAATGACTGGCAGGAAATAACACCTTATCATACCTATGTAGCATCAACAAGAGCTATCGAACATGGGTTTAACATGGTTAGGGCTGCATCGCGTGGATTGTCTGCATCTTTTAACTATAAAGGAGAGATTTTATCCTCTATGAATTATTTTAAAACCGATGATATTATTTTGTACTCTGACGTACCTACAAAGGGTCAAAAAACAATTTATTCTGTACTTGGGAATTATTTTGCGTGGTTATGTATTCTTTTCTTTGTATTAATTAGTTTTATATCTATCAAAATAAATTCTCATTTGGCATACGGATCATCATATCGAACATTTAAATAAGTTTGAACCTGCTGCCTAAGCAGTTGCTATTGCTTAAGTGTTATTGAATCATTAGAGATAGTAAATCGAAGACACGAAAGCATATTAAAAGAATATATTGCGCAGTCTGAATAACTCTATGGTCAAAAATTTTCATCCTCCTGTTTTTGAAGGGATTCCTGGCGGAAAGAAGACAACTTTAAGTACATTGGTTATATTTTGGGATTAAACATAGTTTGCAGAAATGCAAAAATATGGAACATGTCAAATTGCCAACCGTTATATCCAACCGGGAAAAAATAGACTAAACTAAATATTTTTCAAAATTATTTAAAAATATTTGGTTTATTATATTAATTAGTTTATATTTATGTGTACTTAATTTTTTTACAGGTAGAAAAAATGGAAGAAAATTTAACACCTGAAGAAAGTCTTTTATTAATTACAAAAACAATAGAAGAGACGAAAGAAAGATTCAAGGAAAATGGCCACATACTTGTATTTTGGGGCACCTTGATGCTTATCGTATTTGGAAGTCAATTTATTCTTTCACTTTTGGAACTCTACAAATTTACAATATACCCGGTTTATCTTTTCCCAGGTGTCGGTGGAGTTTATATGATCTACATTTGGATAAAAGAAAAGAAGAAAAACAAGCCTAAAACCATTATCGGGAATATTTTAGGAAGCATGGGATGGATAATTGGAATGAACCTTTTGATAATGGGCTTTTTCTTTTGGAGTCAACTTGGAGTAGCCATGGCCCCGGTATTTCTCATCTTACTGGCATTAATGGCCATGGTCGTCGGATTGTCCATTAAATTCAGACCTTTTACCATCGGAGGTGCATTAGTGAATCTCATTGGCTTCGGATCTTTCCTCCTTGATAGGGATTATCATGGATTCAGCGTGATGTTAGGAGCTGTGGTAGGATTGATAATACCGGGAATGTTACTGAATAAAGCCCGCAGAAAAGAAAATGTTTAACGACCTTGATCCCATATTACACTCGCAGCTCCGCTTGTCAATTGTTTCTATTTTAATGACAGTAGATGAAGCTAATTTTAATTTTATAAAAGAAACCACTAAAGCTGCTGCCGGAAATGTAAGCATCCAGATAAAAAAATTACAGGATGCAGGTTATATCAAAGTTGTTAAAACTTTCAAAAATAATTATCCAAATACCACCGTATCAATAACAAGTAAAGGAATAAAAGCATTTGAGGATTATGTGAGTAATCTTAAAAAATATATAAATCCAAAAAAATAATTTTTTTTGTTAATTTGGTTAGCATTATTAACTACTTAAAAGGATTAAATATGAAAACAGCAATATTTATTTGGGCGATTTCCATCCTGATGGAATTGAGTTATGCTCAAATCAGCTCGCAAAACTCTAACGAGCAGATTCTGAAAAATACATTTAAAGACAGTATTTCGGTATTAGACTTCTATCGTCAGTATAGTTCATTTACCGATCCGGGAGAATATGCCTATTTGTACAAAAACCTTCCTGATTCGTTGCCGGAGCTTTGCAGTCTTATCAAATCCCAGTCTATTCATCCCTTTGCCGAATTACCTCAATATCGTGATCAAATTCCCAAAGAGAGATGGAATGAGTGGCTAACGAAGTATCCTACAGTTCAATCGATTCTGAAGGGTCTTCTATCCTATGATTCCAGGGGGTTCCTGAAAGATCGGAAAGTAGAAAATCGATTAGTACTGGGTTGCCGGGAAAATGCAATCTTACTGGCATCCATACTTAAATATCGAGGGATTCCGGCCAGGGTCCGTGCTGGACACGCGGCATACCTAGAGGCTGGTTTTCATTTGAGTCACACAATCTGTGAAGTCTGGAATGAACACGAGAAACGCTGGATGCTTGTGGATCCCAGCACAGGTATGATTGATTTTAGCAGGGAAGAATTCGACTTTAGTAACGATGTATGGTTAAAAATGCGGAAAGGGGAAATAAATTCTGACCTCTATATAGCACCCCCAAATTTTAGAGGATTAATTTCAATCGTAGGGAAAATGAGTCCTGATCTGTTATCACTCCTGGGAACCGAATTTACACTTACTCAGTATGCGCCAATATTGGATTATGCAATCAAGAACAATAACCAGTTACCAAAAGAACAAACAGAAGTCCTGGATAGAATCAGTGAACTGATGACATCAATTGATGCCGATAACCTTACGAAGCTGCAGGAGATTTACAATAGTACTCCTGAAATTCAAATGACAAAGAGATTCGAACTAGATACAAAAGCACTCGAGAATATTACGAAGGTTAAAAATACTTCAGCAAATAAACCTTTTATTGAATTTGTGGATATACCTGGAGGTACATTTACAATGGGAAGTCCTTCTGCAGAGATAGGAAGAAAAGATGATGAAATACAGCACGAAGTTACATTGAGCGCATTTAAAATGAGTAAATATCTTGTGACTTTTGAGCAGTTTGATTCATTCTGCGAGGCCACTGGAAGAGCCAAACCTTGGGGATTTAAACGTGGAAATATGCCGGTATCGCAAATAACATGGAACGATGCTAATGCGTTTGCCGAGTGGATGGGCTGCAGGCTGCCAACGGAAGCAGAATGGGAATATGCAGCCCGTGCAAACACAACCACTCCTTTCTATACAGGTGATAGTCTTACATCTGATCAGGCATATTTCAATCACAAATCAGTATTGGA
>DATKLQ010000269.1:0-5215 GCA_035542335.1 Ignavibacteriaceae bacterium
ACTATTAACGAGTAACATAATTTTTTATAGGTTTATAAATTTACAAAGTACGCTGCTCTTTATATTCGCCGAATACAGATCTTAACGTATCGCAGATTTCACCAATGCTTGAATAAGCTTTGACGGCATCCAGGATGAAAGGCATTAAATTATCATTCCCTTTTGAAGCATCCTTGAGTAATGTTAATTTCCGGCTGACAGCATCTGAATCCCGTTCAGCTTTCACCTTACTTAAGAATTTTATTTGTTCTTCCTGAATCTTTAAATCTATCTTTAAAAGATCTTTATAAGCTTCTTCCTTCTCATTAAATTTATTGACTCCGACTATTATTCTTTCTCCCGATTCAACTTCCTTTTCATGCTTGTATGCGGCATTCTGAATTTCAGACTGTACATATCCCGATTCAATTGCCGGGATCATTCCGCCTATTGCATCAATTCCGGCTATATAGTCTTCGGCTTCCTTTTGAATCTTATCGGTTAATTCTTCAACAAAATAAGAGCCGGCAAGAGGATCAATAGTATTTGTTACTCCGCTTTCATATGCAATTATCTGCTGAGTCCTTAATGCGAGGCGTGCCGATGCTTCCGTCGGCAATGCAAGCGCTTCATCCTTCGAGTTGGTATGAAGGCTTTGAGTCCCGCCTAAAACTGCTGCCAGGGCCTGGATTGCTACGCGTACAATATTGTTGTCTACCTGCTGAGCGGTTAAGGATGAACCGGCAGTCTGGCTGTGGAAACGGAGCATCATCGAACGGGGATCAGCGGCGCGAAATCTTTCCTTCATTATCTTCGCCCATAAACGCCTGGCTGCCCTGAACTTTGCAGCTTCTTCAAAAAGATCACTGTGTGAATTGAAAAAGAATGAAATCCGTTTCGCAAAGTCATCAACATTCAGCCCGGCACCGACAGCCGCATTCACATAAGCAATTGCATCTGCAAAAGTAAACCCGACTTCCTGGGCTGCAGTTGATCCGGCTTCTCGTATATGGTAACCTGAAATCGAAATTGTATTCCATTTTGGAACTTCTTTTGAACAATACTCGAAAATGTTTGTTATCAGCCTCATCGAGGCCTTAGGAGGAAAAATATAAGTGCCGCGGGCTATATATTCTTTTAAAATATCGTTCTGAATCGTTCCGCTTAATTTTTCTTTGGGGATTCCTTTCTTCTCAGCAACGGCAATATACAAAGCCAGAAGGATTGAAGCCGGCGCGTTGATAGTCATTGAAGTGGAGACTTTATCCAAAGGGATTTGATCGAAAAGTATCTCCATATCGGCAAGCGTATCAATGGCTACGCCGACTTTTCCTACTTCACCGTATGCTATAGGATTATCACTGTCATACCCGATTTGAGTCGGAAGATCAAAAGCCACCGAAAGTCCGGTAATTCCCTGCTCGAGCAAATAGCGGTAACGTTTATTAGATTCTTTTGCCGAGCCGAACCCCGCGTATTGGCGCATAGTCCATAATTTTCCGCGGTACATAGTCGGCTGAATTCCTCTTGTAAAAGGATATTGCCCGGGGAATCCTAGTTCTTTTTCATATTCATCAATTTTTTGGGGATCAGGTATATATAAAGGATCGACAGGGGTGAACGAAATTGTAGTAAATTTATCTTTATCTCCGGATTTATTTTTTAATGCTGAATTATACTCCTTGCTTTCCCATTCCTTATAAGATTTTTTTATCTGATCTCCTCTTTGATGTTCATTCTTCATTTATACAACTAATCTCTTGCTGAAAGTTTTTGAAACGTATTGTTCGAGCTCTTCCCGGAAAGCCGGGTGTGAAATATCGATTAGAGCTTTTGCTCTCTGCAGAATAGTTTTTCCGTAAAGATCGGCAATGCCGTATTCAGTTACAACATAGTGAACGTCGCCCCTGGTTGTAGTCACTCCTGCACCAAGGTTCAGAAAGGGGACTATCCTCGAAATCTGTCCTCCTTTGGCAGTAGCAGGGAGCGCAATTACAGGTTTCCCCTCCTTGCTTCTCGAAGCTCCGCGGATAAAATCCAGTTGACCTCCGAAACCGCTGTAAAATTTAGGGCCGATTGAATCCGCACATACTTGCCCTGTAAGATCGACTTGAATTGCAGAGTTAATCGCTACCATTTTATCATTTGCTGCTATTATATAGGGATCATTTGTATACTGAGAAGGATGGAATTCCATTAATGGATCATTATCGATAAACTCATAAAGTTTTTTTGAACCGAGCACGAATGAAGTAATAATTTTTCCCGGGTGAAGAGTCTTTTTTTCGTTTGTAAGGATTCCTTTTTCAACCAGTTTTATTATTCCGTCGGAAAACATCTCGGTATGTATTCCTAGATCTTTTTTATCATCAAGATAATGAAGCACGGCATCGGGTATATTTCCGATCCCCATTTGAAGCGTTGAGCCGTCTTCAATCAACCCTGCAATATTTTTCCCGATCTTCTCAAATAATTCTTGTTCTTCTTTGCTGGCTTCCTCTTCCGGCTTCAATTCTTTAAGAGGTTCATCTACCTCAACACAATAATCAATTTTATCGATATGAATAAAACAGTCGCCTAACGCTCTCGGCTGGTTCGGATTAATTTGAGCAATGATAACTTTAGCAACTTCAGTCGCGGACTTTGTTGTTTCAACTCCGACTCCGAAGCTGCAGAATCCGTATTTATCCGGAGGGGAAACATTAATGAGTGCGACATCTACAGGCAGAATTCCACTGTAAAACAGGGAAGGGATCTCTCCCAAAAAAACTGGGGTAAAATCGGCTCTTCCTTCATTAACTGCCTGTCTTACGTTTTTCCCGATGAACAATGCATTATGCCTGAAATGTCCGTCATATTCGGGGCTTGAATAAGGTGAGATACCTAAAGTAAGAATATGAAACACCTCAACATTAGCAAGATCTTTATAGCGCGCGCACATTGCATTCAAAAGCACTTCCGGAGTAGCGGCCCCGGGATGGACATAAACCCTGTCCCCCGATTTAATAACCGAAACGGCTTTTTCTGCCGTGCAGACTTTTGATTTGTAGTTTTCTATCCAGGACATTTGTAAACCTTTTTCTCCCTTTTTTCTTCTGCCTGTATGCAGATTAGAAACTTAATAGGATGATCTTATGGACCAACTTTATAAAATATTTTAATTAAACTCGATCCTAATTTAGCAGTTAAGGCTTTTAGATGAAAGTTAAATTCGGAAAAGGCTGAGGAGAAGGCTGAGGCTGAGGTATGAATTTCGAATATCGAACGTTGAATATTGAATTTCGAATATATTGCATAAAGTGAAAATTAGTTATCCCTTTCAAGAAAAAAGATTTAACTATTTCTAATAAAAGATCTCAAGTTCAGCCCTTCCCTTTGGGAAGGGAAGGGGTTAGGTTCCCACCACAAATCCGAATACAACCATTCTCCTCCCAAAAAAGCTTTCTATTACTTTTCTTTCCTTATAATCAGGCGAGTATGAATATCCGAAGATATTTGTGAAATTCAATATGTTAATCCCTTCAACATAAAATATTAAAGAATATTTATTTAGTAAACTCCCGAAGTACGTTAAACGGAGATCGACTCTTTTATAATCCGGGAACCTCGATGAATTGGCAGAGCCGTAATCCGGCTCATAAATATTTAAATTATCTTTAAATTCAGATGAAATCACCGGGGTGAAAGGCCTTCCGGTTGCATACTTTGCGGTCAGGCCGAGCTGGAATTTTTCAGACAGATTATACTTGGCAACAATTGCCAGGTTATGAGTTATATCGAAAGAGCTGCTTGTATAAATTTCAGAATCCATCCATTTTCTTTTTGTAGTGATGTATCCATAGGAGATCCAGCCGCTGATTCCAAAAGGAAACATACCTTTATAAATAATATCGACGCCGGCAGCGGAACCATAACCTGAGTTATCATAATTAAGCTGATCATTTTCCAAAGGAAGATTTTTATAAAATTTCTTATAAGCTTCGATGCGGAAAGAATTCAAATCATCGGGTGCGTATTCATACGAAAGGATGATATGATTTGCCTGCATCGGTTTTAACTTCGGATTGCCGTCTATCGGACTAAATAGTCTCGGATCCGGAATTTGTTTAAATATTCCCCAAGCCGCACTAAAGATATTATTATCATTTACTTTATAGCCTATGCTGAAACGCGGATCCGTCCAGCTTACATGTAAATCCGTAAAGTTATCATAACGAACTCCTGCACTTCCTGATAAATTTTTTATTTCCAAAATATTTGCCGATTGAATTTCCGTATACACCCCGTAATGAGATCCTTTAAATTGGGAATCAATCAGTTTGGATTCTGCTTCCGGCCTGATATCGTAATCCTCCATAGGAATTTTGCCAATGTATTTTACTATGCGGTTTTCATATTCTGCTCCGCATAGTATTTTAAGTGCAGGTAAACCAAGGTATTCAATATCGCTCCGTAACGAATAGACATAATCCGTTTTGAGAATATCGAGTATTCCTAAAAGCCATGAGTTTGAATATTTGTTATAACCGGCGCTGTTTTTTATTATAAGATTATCAAAAAGAATATCGGAGGCCTGCAGATTAATAAAAATGTTCCTTGAATTTCCGGTAAAGATTCCGGTATATTCTGCACGATCTACCTTTACACCCTGTTCATCATCGGCATAAATTGAGAAAAGTTTAAATTTTCCTGTTTCCGAATAATTATAAACCGCACCGCCTGTGAAGTTTTTGGAATTGGGAGTAAGAGTCAGTCGGTCCATACCGCCATTAATCCAGAAAATAGGTTTTGTGAAATTTTGCCTTGCGTCGAAATAGAATCCGGATTTTTCAGGATCAAGAGCTATGTCTGCAGTTACATTTGCACTGGCAAGCGACAGACCGACGCTTGTCCTTGATTTATCCGGCTGGTTTTTGGTTTCTATATCAAGAACGCCTGAAAGGGCATTGCCGTATTTTGCAGAAAAGCCTCCGCTTGTAAAGTACATCGACTTCACCGCACTCTGATCGAGGTTCGAAAAAATTCCCCCGTAAGCCGATTCGAATGTAAAAGGATGATATACGGCAGATTGGTTTACTAAAGTAATTGTTTCCGCAGGGTCACCGCCTCTGACATATAATTCTGCGCTTTCAGAAACTTGAGTAACTCCGGGCAAGGTTTTTAATGACTGGTATATATCAGCTGCGCCGCCCGGTGTTGTCAGCACATCAATCCTGCTGATTATCAAACCTTTTTC
>DATKLQ010000270.1:0-2247 GCA_035542335.1 Ignavibacteriaceae bacterium
TGCGCCGGAATCTTGTTCTTTCCGAAACGCGTTTTCCCGCAAACCTTAATAATGTATTCAGAAGCATTGAAAATAATTTTACGCCCTGGGCATTCAATCATTCGGACAGAGCTCAGTGGGCTGAAGGCATGGGGATAAAAACCATGGCAGAGGACCAAAATTGCGACATTTTATTCTGGGTAGGGTGTGCAGGCTCATTTGACAACAGGTATAAAAAAGTTACAAAAACATTTGCATCTATAATGCAAAAAGCTAATATTAATTTTCGAATTTTAGGGATTGAGGAGAAATGCAACGGAGATACCGCCCGCCGGCTTGGAAATGAATATCTGGCTCAAATGATGATTAAGGAGAACATTGAAACATTGAATAAATACGATGTGAAGAATATTGTTACAGCTTGTCCTCATTGCTTCCATTCCCTTGGGCGTGAATATAAACAGTTTGGCGGAAATTATAAGGTTATCCATCATTCACAGTTTATTAATCAGCTTCTTGATGAAAAGAAAATTGAATTGTCTTCTAATCTTCCCGCAAAAAAAGTTACATACCACGATTCCTGTTACCTTGGAAGGTACAACAGCGTCTATGATTCACCGCGCAGCATTCTTGAAAGCATACGCGGCCTGGAGCTGCATGAGATGAAGAGGAACAGGAGTAAAGGTTTCTGCTGCGGTGCCGGAGGCGGAAGAATGTTCATGGAAGATGAGGAAGGGGGAAGCATTAATGTGGAACGGACCAGGGAAGCGCTCGATACCAATCCCGATGCAATTGCTTCCGCCTGCCCGTTCTGCATGACAATGATTACCGACGGAGTTAAGCATTTTGAAAAATCAGAAGAAGTACAAGTTAAAGATATTGCTGAGTTCGTTTTCGAGAATATAAATAATTAAACCATTTCATTAATTAAAGGAGGTACTCAATGAGTAAATTTGATGATTTAGGGCAGGCAGTAAAGAACCTGGAGGGAGATTTCCAGAAATTTTATGAAAAGGGACAAGCCGCTGCCGGAACCCGTCTGAGAAAAGGTCTGAGCGATCTAAGAAAACTTGCACAGGAAGTAAGGAAAGATATCCAGGAAGTCAAAGCCCGCAGGAAAGCTGAAAAGCAGCAGCAGCAATAACCGCAAATATTTCATTCGCAAATATTTCAATATTTATCAGGCTGAATTATTTTTATAGTTCAGCCTTTTTTATACTTCAGTTAGATTTTTTGATTTATGACATTTTCATTCTTCATAAACATTTTTAACTCCCGCAGATTTTATTTGAATCTCGGAATAATTATGTCTGTTCTAATATTTTGTTTTGTCTTCCTATTCAGCCCATTCACTTTTACAGGTGAAAAGGTGTCTGAACTTGTTCCCGGTGATTCGCTGGTAACCGTTACCATAACTGTAGTCGGTGATATTATGTGCCATTCGGTGCAATACAATTATGCAAGGGTTGAAGATGACAGCTTCGATTTTAATCCCGTTTACGGGGAAGTAAAAAAATATTTGGCTAATTCGGATTTTCTTTTCGGGAATTTTGAAACCGTGACTGCAGGAAAGTCAAAAGGATATTCAGGGTACCCTTTTTTCAATGCACCCGACGATTTTGTCGCTGCTCTTAAAAACACCGGATTCGATCTTCTTACAACCAGCAATAACCATGCTCTGGACCAGGGAGAAAAGGGCCTTTTAAGAACAATTGAAATAATAAAGAAAAATGGATTAAAATATAACGGAACTTTTATTTCAAAAGAAGATCGCGATTCAATCCGGATTTTTAACATTAAAGGGATTAAGATCGCTTTTCTTGCATATACTTACGGAACAAACGGCAATCCTATTCCCAAAGGAAAATCTTTTTTAATTAATCTTATAAATCCTAATTTAATTGAAAATGATATTAAAGCTGCGAGAGCTAAAGGCGCCGAGATTGTTCTCGTACACTATCATTTTGGGGAAGAGTATAAAAGGGAGCCGTCGGAATCACAAAAAGAGATTGTCAGAAAAACAATCGGATTCGGGGCAGATATAATCATCGGGGGACATCCGCACGTCCTTCAGCCTGCAGATTTTTTTAAAACATCAAATGCCGAACTAGATTCGGGATTTGTTATTTACTCAATGGGAAATTTTATTTCAAACCAGCGTTGGCGTTATTCCGATGCAGGAATAATTCTTAATATTAAATTAACCAAAAATTTACGCAAAGATTCAGTCTATATCTCCCAAATCAATTATATTCCTACTTGGGTCTT
>DATKLQ010000271.1:0-5547 GCA_035542335.1 Ignavibacteriaceae bacterium
ATTTAAAATTGAATAATGAAATGATAAAAAAAATAGCCGCGAATTCGCTAATGAAATTTTTATCGATGATAAAGTATGTAATTGAAGAAGCAAATAATATTCAACGATCAATGTCCAACAATCAATGAGCAATTAATTTAAATTATTTGGTGTATTAGCAAAGTAGAAATGTCAGTACTTTCTCCAAAATAGAAATGTCAGTAATTAATTTATTAAATAATTGTTAAACTATTACATTAGGGTAACGGAAGGAGGGCGTAGCCCGACTGTAGTTACCCTAATGCTGCCATCAAAAATCTCCTCCTTCTATCTTCCCGAAGCCTCTGATTCATTTTCCTGAACGGATGATCTTTTGGAGGTTTTATAATTTTATATCCTTTCTTCCCAGGTTTTTCATTAAGTTCTGTAAAATTTAACTCTTGTCCGTTAAAGTATATATGCAGTTCTCCATTAAGCCACTTACTTACTGTTACATCTTGTTTCGGTCTTGGCAGCGGAGAAGATCCTTTCAGTAATTGAATATATCCGCCGCTTAAATTTATTGTGTAATCATTTCTTACTTGTCGATTAGTTTTGTAGGAAAAAATCTCCTGAAGCTTATATCCGGAAGCTGACCTATGCACATTCGGAACATCCTCTTCAATTGCAAATCTTTTGTTAAATTCTTTTATAAATTTCTTCTGAAGATATTTATTTGCCTCAGCAATATTTGATATACCTTCCCTCCTTAATCCTTTTATTAAACGATCCTGAAGCGTTCTATTGCTCCTTTCTACTCTTCCTTTTGCTTGTGGTGACTTCGCATAGATAATCTCAACTCCCAGTTCCTTCATTGCTCTGCCAAAGTCCGTTAGCTTATCCTCAGCATAGTAAACACTGGCTCTGTCGGTATATATGCTCTTCGGTATTCCTATCTTTTCTACATATTCCCACATCATTTTCAGTATATCCTGGGTGTTCTCTGATAATGCAAACTTCAAATATACTCTTCCTGTTGCATCATCAATACAATTTAACAAGCAGCATTCCGGGCCTCTTCCTTCAAACCAATCATGATAGCTCCCGTCAAGCTGAAGCAGTTCGCCATAGCAACTCCTTCTTTCTCTTTTTCTTCGGTGCGGCCTTTTCTTTCTTAGATTCGTGGTTATGGAATTTTCTCTTAACCATCTTCTGATCGTTTCCCTGTTCATTTGAATATTGTGATATTTTAGCAACATTTCCGAATACAATGTCGGCCCATAATCCCAATATTGTTTCCTATATATTTCTATCAATTTTTTCTTTAGTTCTTTTGGATATCCTCTGTTTGATCCCTTCCCCCGAAGCTTATGTATTATTCCTTTAATCCCTTCTAATCTTATTCGCTTGATCATTCGATAGATTTGCCTTTGGCTTATCCCTAACTCTTCGGCTGCCTCTAAGGCTGTTATTTTATTCTCTTCTATTTGTTTTATGATCATGATCCGATCTATTTCTTTTTTACTCAATGTCAGCTCTCCATTCATTTTGAGGTTTCTCCATTTTTTTGAGTACCTCAAATTCTTATTTTTTTACTGACATTTCTATTGTGGCGAATCTATGACATTTCTAATGTGGTATTACAAATTTAAATTATTTGGTAATTATACCGGTGCTTTTAATATAAATTATTTTTAACTTATAATTGAAAGAAGGTAAGTTACCTTACGCTTTTATCGTCTTTCCAAAATAAAGGGTATTGATGTAACAGCGGGGAATTGTAATGAGTAAAAATTCTCGCGGATCTAAAAAACCTTTTGTAAGGTTTTTAATTTTTCTAAATATATCTCTTTCACTTTCTTTTACTATTTTTTTAACTTCCTGCAGCACAACCGAACCGCCACCCCCATCAATACAGCCAATTGATGAAATACCAATGGATAAATATCCGGACTGGAGCCCAACCGGAGAATGGATTGCATACGAACATGAAGCGGTTGATTTTAATAATGATACAAGCGGTATTTATATAATTCGTCCTGACGGAACAAATAAGCATTTAATAATTCCCGGTGGCTACCATCCAAGCTGGGCACCCGACGGTAGAAAAATAGCATTCTCAGCAACTACATTTGACGGACAGATATGGATTTTCAATTTAACAAGCTCAGCATATCGAAAATTAACAAGTGAAGGATTTAATATAGAACCTGCCTGGAGTAATAAAGGCGATAGAATTGCTTTCCTATCAGGTATTTCCACTCAAAAACTTATTATATCTGACACAAATGGCGTTGTACTAAATGAATTAGAACCTCTTGGATATCCAAGCTGGTCATCTAATGATGATAGCATATGTGGTAATGTAAAGGGAATATTAACAATTTTAGAGCTATCTAATTTTTTAACCGAAAAGTTATTTGCTGTTAATGCTCCAGATTGGCATCCCTTTTCAGATGAAATAGTATACGATCTATATGATTATATTCTGAAAAAAGGCGAGCTTTACATAATTAAAATTGATAGTGGTAATAATAGAAAACTAAATACTATTAATGGGTTTACTCCATGCTGGTCAGATGATGGAAGTCAGATTGTCTACTCTTCGAATATTGGGAAAAAAGTAACACTTTTTATTATAAAAAATGACGGTACAAATAATAGGCAACTAACAAATTAAAAGGGAGCAAACATGAAAAATTATATCTACACCTCAATTATTCTTCTATTATTAACAACATATATTAATCCTCAAAAAAATATTTGGGTAGAAGATGAGGTAATCATTTCTTTCCAAGACAGCATAATTGATCTGAGTACAGCTAAAACCGCTTTTTCTTTAAGCAATATTAGGGATGAAGGAGTTATAAAATCCGAACAATTAAAATCTTACCTGCTTAATAATGAAATTGAAGTAATGGAATTACATCCTTTCATTAAAGAATTAAAGAATCAGACTAAAGCAGAAAAATTTAATGGAAGAACACTGAAAAATGTTAATGATATTACATCAGCAAAAATAAGATTCAGAGAGAAGAAAGATATCAAAAAAGTAATTCAGGAGATTAAAGCAATAAAAGGCGTTTATAATGCTTCGCCGAATTATGTTCACATAGCAGATGTCATCCCAAATGATTATCATCTAAATTATCATCCCGGTTCCTATCTATTGAACATCGAACATTGAGAATTTATTATTGAGAATTGAGAATTGAACATTGAGAATTGAACATTGAGAATTAAAATGGGAATTTGAGTATAAAATGATACAAAAAAATTGCCGCCGAATTTCACTAATTAAATTTATATCAATAAATCCGTGTAATTCGTGGCTACTGTCTCACAAACTTAAATCAACTGATAAACCTGCTATGATCCACCTTCCGGGTAAAGGAACAGTTGAAAGATCTTTATAAGATTTATTAAAAAGATTTTCTGCTTTAAGTGATAATTCAAAACCGACTTGGTTTACTTTAAATACTCTTTTTAACTGAACATCCGTTAAAAAATTATCAGGGAATCCAACCCTGTCTTCATACCTGAAAACCCATGAAGGAATTATTTCATAAGGAAGATAATGATTAACTATTATAATTACCTGGTTCCTTAAATGATCAAATACATAACGGGAAATTAAACCTTCCGTTTTCTGATCGGAATCCAAATATGTGTAGCTGATATTTAACTTATTTATAGGAAAATCTTCGATCATCAATTGAGGATTAAGATCCAAATTTACTTCTACTCCGTTTGTATTTAATTCGCCTATATTTCTTGCAAACCATTTTTCGGATGAAGTAACTCTCACCCAGTCGATAATATTTTTTCCTTCTTTCCTAAATAAGCTGAGGTTTGCAATAAAGCTGTTTTCAAAAAAGCCTAATCCGATTTCATAATTTACTGATTCTTCGTGATGAAGATTCGGATTACCTTGTGATGTCTGATCGGAATAATATAGTTCGGTATATGTAGGAATTCTAAAAGCTTTTCCAAATGAACCATAGACTTTAAGACTAGGAAGAATCCTATAAGCTGCATCTATCCCGGGCCAGAATCTCCAGCCGATTTCGGCGTAATCGTAAATAAATCCGCCGGCATTAAAAAAAAGATTTTCAAAAGGAGAAAACCTGAATTCTCCAAATGCTCCTTTATTTTCTCTTTTGTGATTACCCAGATTATTGCTTTTAACCTGATCTTTCAGGTATTCACCTCCTAAAGAAAAATCACCTGCTGAAGTTTTTAAAGTTGTCTGCAGCTCTGCGCTGTAGAGGTCGGTCTGATGGTTGTTTTCATAAAAAGCAGGATCCAGGTAATTCAGGAGGAAACGATCATTATGCCGCCGCCAGTAAATTTTCGGGGTGACGGAAAAAATTTCATTTCCCAGAGTAGATGAAAGTCCCGCAAATCTTGTTTTTGTATGCTCCCATTGATTCGGGAAATTCAGGGCATAAAAACCATTGGCACCGAATTCTTTTTCATTGTATCCTAAAAAAAGATTTAGATTTTCCTGCTGACTGCCGAGGCTTGCATGATAAGAAAAATTCTGCAGGTCAAAATCAGTATTGTGGATGTATCCGTCCGATTTGGATTTGGAAAGTGAAATATAATTGTTCAGGGGTCCTGTTGAATAGCTAAAATTCAGATCGCCGTTGTAGTAACCGTTTTCTCCTCCGAATCCTGAGAAGGAAAGATTCCGGGAAGCATCTTTTTTTGTAATGATGTTTATTACTCCGCTGAATGCATCCGGACCGAACATTCTTGAACCCTGACCCTTAAGAATTTCAATCCTGTCTATATCCTGCAGAGAAACAGGAAGATTCAGATTATGATGACCCGTTTGGGGATCATTTACTTTCATTCCGTCGATTAAAACAAGGGATTGATCGAACGTGCCGCCGCGGATGCTAACATCTGCCTGGACACCGAATAAACCCCTCTGCCTGATATCAACACTTCCCGAATACTGCAGAATATCCTGAACATTTTCGGCCGGAAGATTTTTTATCTCATCCTGGTTAATAACTATAACACTTCTTGTCAGCTCATTAAACGAAGCCGGGATCCTGCCGGCGGTTATTATTATTTCATTAAGCTCATAGCTTCTATCTTGACTCATTACCAGTGCCGGAAACAGCATCATTAATGAAATAAAAATAATCCTGCTATTCATTTTATCATATACCTTTTTAAAAATATCTTTTAATTCAGGCAATAAAGATTTAAAAGGGCCGATAACTAAGGATGAGATCAAGAACGTAAATTCATTTAAAAAAAGATTAAAGCAAAATCGCTTGATGGCAATAGCTTCAGAAGCTATTCCTTTTTATAAACCCTCACATAATCGATCAGCATTCGTTGGGGGAATATACTGTCATCCACACCCTGCGCTCCGCCCCAGCTTCCGCCGACGGCTAAATTTAAAATAAAATGAAAATTTTTATTGAAAGGCCAGACTTTCCAGTCATCGCTTTCTTTTTTAAAGGTAAGATACTTAATTGAATCAACAAAAATGCACATGCTGTCCGGGTACCATTCCAAAGCATAAAGGTGAAAATTTGTTTGAGCATCGGGAATGTTTATGATGGATGT
>DATKLQ010000272.1:0-3591 GCA_035542335.1 Ignavibacteriaceae bacterium
CGGTCTCAAGCTTTAAAGCCTTGCCGGGAGAAATCTCATATGTTTTTTCATGCAGCACCTGCAGATCGTTATTTTTAACTGCAGGAATTCCTCTCGGCTCTGCAGCGGCAGTAATTGAGCAGATAAAAAGTATTGAAATTATTGTATTTATTAGATTTTTCATGAACTTAGCTCCGTTGAAAATGTAAGATTTCAGCTAGTTAGACTAACATTTTCAAAAAAAGGTTACTTAAGCTTATATTAAGATACTTTTTTAATATTATTATTAAAACGCTTTTAGTGAAAATAGTATTTTTTAAGCGGGCAATATGCTTCCCTATATAATTCTTCATAATATCATAAGCCTTGACGGTAGAATGGATTGGTTTATGCCGGACGTCGGGTTGTTTTATGAAATAGTCTCTTTCTGGAAAGAAGATGCCTCACTTGCCGGAAGCGGAACAATCTTAAAAGCTCTGGAACATGAATCTGCACCTGAAGAAGGTATTAAACATTCTGAAGAAGCAATGCTTCAGTCTAAATTGAAACCGCTTCTGATTGTTCCCGACAGCAAAGGTAAAATTTCAGAGCTGCACTTATTGAAAAAGCAGCCTTACTGGCGTGATGTAATAGTATTATGTTCTTCTTTAACTCCCAGAAGCTTTTTGGATTATCTTTATGATCATCAAATTGAATATGTGATCTCAGGCGACGAGCATGTCGATTTCCGCTCGGCATTTGAAGTTCTTAATGCTCAATATAAAATTAATATTATCCGGGTCGACAGCGGAGGTATCCTGAACGGAGTTCTTTTACGTGAAGGTCTTGTGAATGAAGTAAGCATCCTAATAAGCCCTTCACTTGTCGGCGGTTTCTCTCCCAATTCTTTTTTCCGCGCTCCGGATCTAAAATCTTCTGAAGGCGTAATTTCCTTGAACCTGATCCACGTAGAAAGGCTTCGCGAAGACATTATCTGGCTCCGGTATAAGGTAACCAAGTAATTTCCTCTTCTTCATTTCAACAGCTTAATCTTTATCACAAAAATCTATCCATTGAGTCAATAGTTTTTCAATAGAAGAGTTTGAATTTATTGGAGAAAAGATGAGCAGAAATGTAAGCCGTAAATTAATTGAATCGCATCTTGTTGGTGGAGCTTTTAACCCCGGTGAGGAAATCGGGATAAGGATAGATCAAACACTGACACAGGATGCTACCGGTACAATGGTTATGCTTGAGTTTGAAGCAATGGGTATTCCAAGGATAATGACTGAATTATCAGTCCAATATGTTGATCATAATCTAATCCAGGAAGACTACAAGAATGCGGATGATCATTTGTTCCTCAGAAGCGCCAGCAGGAAATTCGGTTTGTGGTACAGCAGGCCGGGCAACGGCGTTAGTCACCCGGTTCATATGGAAAGATTCGGAATACCAGGAAAAACACTGTTAGGATCCGACAGCCATACTCCTGCCGCAGGTTCACTCGGAATGCTGGCAATCGGAGCCGGCGGACTTGAAGTCGCCCTCGCAATGGCCGGTGAAAATTTCTACCTCAAAGCTCCTAAAATCCTTGGTGTTAAACTTCATGGAAAACTGCCTGATTGGGTCAGCGCGAAAGATATAATTCTGGAAATGCTCAGGCGTTATAACGTTGACGGCGGAGTAGGTAAAATAATTGAGTATTACGGACCCGGCCTAAATAATCTCTCTGCAATGGATCGCCATGTAATTGCAAATATGGGAACAGAGCTTGGTGCAACGACAACTGTTTTTCCTTCAGACGATATTACAAGAAGATTTTTAAAATCACAGGGAAGGGAAGGGGATTGGATTGAAATAAAAGCAGATAAGAATGCGGAGTATGATGAATATGATGAAATTAATTTAAGTACGCTTGAGCCGTTAATTGCCTTGCCTAGCAGCCCCGGTAATGTTGTGCCTGTCAGGGAAGTGGCCGGCAAAGAAATCTACCAGGCATATATAGGTTCATCGGCAAATCCCGGGATACGTGATTTCGCAGTACCTGCTCTTATTGTAGAAGGAAAGCAGGTTCATAATAAAGTATCTTTTGATGTTAATCCGACTTCAAGGCAGATCCTGGAAAATTTAATTTCGCTCGGTTTGCTGCAGAAATTAGTCCATGCCGGCGCCCGTATTCACCAGGCAGGATGCAACGGGTGCATTGGAATGGGACAAGCACCTGCTACAAACAAAATCAGTCTCCGCACCGTTCCCCGGAATTTTCCCGGAAGATCCGGGACAAAAGAAGATTTGGTCTACTTATGCAGCCCTGAGACTGCAGCCGCTTCGGCATTAACCGGGATAATCACCGATCCCAGGACTCTTCAATTTGATTACCCGGAATTTATTGAGCCTGAGGAGATCATCTTAAATACTGAAATGCTCCTTCCCCCGGCTTCCAAAGAGGAGAATATTGAATTGGAAAAAGGGCCTAATATTAAACCTCTGCCTCCATTTGCTCCTTTACCTGATGAAATTGAAGGGCCGGTCCTTTTAAAGGTGAAAGATAATATATCCACCGACGAAATTATGCCTGCAGGTGCTAAGATTCTTCCTTTCAGAAGCAATATACCTGAATTAAGCAAGTTTGTTTTCAACCGGGTGGATGAAAGCTTTTATAGCAGGACAATGGAAAACAGCAGACTGCCTTTTTTTATAGTGGGGGGAGAAAATTACGGGCAAGGCTCGAGCAGGGAGCATGCGGCTATTGCGCCAAGATATCTCGGCTTAAGATCTGTTATTGCCGTGAGCTTCGCAAGAATTCACTGGCAGAATCTTATAAACTTCGGCATACTTCCTTTAACATTTGCGGATAAAAATGATTATTCTAAAATCAATCAGAATGATCTTCTTCATATCGATAATCTCCATGAATTTTTGAAAAAAGGAAGCACATTAAAGCTTATCAATAAAACAAACGGAAAAACCGTAGACGTTAATCATACACTCAGCAGCCGTCAGGTAGAAATTGTTTTACAGGGCAGCTTGATTAATACAGTCAGCGGCAAAATCAAGCAGGAACATCATGTCTAAAATTATTAGGTGTATGCATTGGCTTTTTACCTGGTCAAGACTGAATTAAAAGAAGAATTATCCGGCGAGCTGAGAAAGGCAATGGAGGAGAATGCTTTTATTAATCTGCAGCCGTTTGGAAGGGCATTGACATTTAGCCTGCGCAATGCCAGGATAGATGAGAACATGGAAATTGTCTGGGAAGAAGAGGATTACTGCACGCCTCCTTTGGCGGAAGAACGGGCCGCAGTGCTCGATAAGTATTTTCAAATACTTCAGATTGAGAAGGTAGACAAAGGTGCAGGCTGGGAAAAGATTAGAAAATTGCCCAAGCTTTTCCCGGAACTTGAAAAATCTTTAAATCGTTAATCGTTAATTGTCAACTAATTCATCAATCATTAATCGTAAAATCATATTTTTATAATTCAAAAATCGTAAATCATAAATCAAAATGGGCAACCTTATTTGGACGGCAGTTGTTGCAGGGCTAATCGGAACAGGCGGTATGGTTTTAGTTTTGAATGCTATTACTAAATCGGGCTGGACAAATGCGGACATGGTGCGCGCATTGGGAAGCCT
>DATKLQ010000273.1:0-10140 GCA_035542335.1 Ignavibacteriaceae bacterium
AAAAAAGCCGAGGATTATGAGCTTATTATTATTCCGGACTTCATAAGTTCCGCTTACATATCACATGGATGGTATTATCAGAATGTTTATCAAATAAGCTTCGATTACTATTATTCTGTCTCTTATAAGCAGGGGAAGGTGGTTTGGCTAAACCAAAATAAGCAAAGTATTGGGGAAACCGGGATAAATCCCTCTATGTTTGTAGATAATTACAGACTATTGCTGGATAATGTTCCGGAAGATGCTTACTACTTTTATTTTTACATTGAAGGAAAAAAAGGAGATATATCGGTTTCTCTTAAATCAGCTCCTTATCCCATTGAGGAGAGGTATCCTTCTAATATTCAGATCTTGGGCGAAAATATTAGTAATGTTAATTTAGTTAAATATATTCCGGAAATTCAGAAAATCTTAATCCTCGACAGGTCGAATTATTACCTGCATGTAATTGATTTTGCAACCTTCACTAAAGAGAAACAAGTTGCTTTGAGCTCATCTCCTTATTGCCTTGCATATTCCGCTTATGATAATAAAATATATATCGGAACCCAAAACGGCAGAGTTTATTCTTTTGGTTTAAGCGATAATTCTCCTTCACTTGTAAGAAATCTTTCCAGCAGTTATATCCTTGCTATGATTGCCGTAAATAAATATTTGATAGTTACTACATCGGATTATAACCTAAAGATACTTGATCTGGAAGATAAATCTGTAACAACGCATGGTGTTTCTTACTCCTATTATAATTTGATATTTAACAAAACAAAAAATGTAGTATACGGATCCGGTTATGGGGAGCTCCTGAGATTTAATTTTAATCCCGATTCCGGTTCAATATCGAATTTGAGCACAGATTATGTTTCCAGCTCCGATTACTATTATATGATTCTTTTCCCTGATGATTCAAAGCTGATTTCATCTAACGGATATATATATAATTGTTCGGCGAACATAGGTACAGATCTTACCCAGGCAGGTTATTTAGGGGATATATTTTCGTGCGGATATTTTTTAAATAATAATAACAGTATTGCAACGCTGGTCAATTCATCTTATTATTCAAGCCCGCCAACTATAAATATTTATTCTGCAAATAATTATCAGCTGCAAGGTACGAAAGAAGACTTTTACGGAACTCCAATCTATATGCTTTTTGACGGTAATGTAGTTAAAGTAATTGAATCTTTGAATAATAAAATTATGGTCGAACTATTTACATATTCCGATCTTATTTCCGGCAGCATATCTTCAAATAAATTATTCAAAGAGAATTATTTTCTTAGTAAAAAATTATCCGTTAATTAAAATAAAAAGCCGCCTTCTTTTGGGGCGGCTCTATTAATTATTACCAGTCCATTCTTTCACGCAGGGAAGTAATGTGCGCCGCATGATGTTTTCCGTGCCAGGCATAAAGGCTTAATGTTCTTTCAAGATTTACCAATCCCTGCTCAGGATGATTAAAAGTTCTTTTAAAATCGCTCTCGGTCATGGATCTCAATAGTATCACCCAGCGTTTATGGAGCATTTCAAGCAGCGTTAGTGAAATTTCAACCGGTGTATTTTTTGTATCATAAAGCTCAGCCCATAACGCCTGGTCGTATGGCTTTATTGTCGGCTGATTTTCGGTTAAAGCCAGCTTGAAGCGAACATAGCTGTTTAAATGGCTGTCCGGCACGTGATGAACAACTTGCTTAACTGTCCAGCCTTCAGGCCTATAGGGAGTATTCAGCTGTTCATCTGATAATCCTCTTACGGCATCTCTAAGTTTTGAAGGCGCTTCTTCAATTTCATCGATGAATTTTTTCCTTTGATTTTCATTAAACGGGCCTTCGTATTTAAATGGCCCGATTGGGTAGCGCAAGTCCATGGTGCCTCCATATTGAATTAATTTCGGATTTCTGAGCCTGAGGCTCATCAGCCTTTGGCTGAGGATTTCGGAATTCGGATTAAAGACAAGCCGCTAATTCGCAAATAATATTAGCGCATTCGCGGCTTTTTTATATGTGAGTATGTCATTCATTCAACAATTAATACACTGATCCATCCACTCCGAGCAGCTCAACCCTTTCTTCCTTAATTAAATTCTTGATATCGAAAATTGATTCAACCGGCGCATGCTGCTTTATGCCGTAGCTGGTTAGATGTGAATATAATTCCTTTTTATTAATATAATTTTTCAGATAGAAAGCCCGGATTTTATTCCGGTTCTTTACAAACCAGTTCAAAGTTATTTTCATTTTCTCCAGGTCCTTTTCATCCGGGAGATTATTGAACTTAATTGAATTCTCGAAATAATCGTCAATTGCCGTTTCAAAATCATCAGACTCTTTCAGGGCCTGCTTCTTGACATAAATTTTCCCTTCAATCATTAAAACATAATCTTTCCTGTAACCTTCGTTTATTTCAAACAGTACCCTGGCGGAATTTACAGGCTCGGCAAGGAGCGAAGATTTATGAGTCTGGGAAAGAATAAGATCAATCAGCGATTTTATTTCTGCTGCTTTTTCATATTTCTGCTTGTCGGAATAATCTTTCATTTTATTTATAAGCCTGTTCAATGCGTATTGATTTTTTCCGTAGAGAAACTGGTAAACTTTATCGAGTTCATCCGAATAGATCTGTTTATCTTTATTTAAGCAAGGAGCCGTGCATCTCTCAATTTCAGCGAGGAAACAGCCGCGTCCCCTTGAGAATTCTTCGTCTGTGCACTCACGCAGCGAGAAAGTTCGGGAAACCATCTCCCACAATTCAAGGGCTTTCTTTTTAGTTACAAATAATCCGAAATAATCGTTTCCGTCAAAATCGAAATAATTGCTGATATCCAAAGTCGGGAACTCATGCGATGTCGTTATTTTAAGGAAATAGCTGTTGCCGTAATGCTTCAGCATTACATTATGCCGGGGATTTATTTTCTTTATCGACTCGGATTCAAAAAGCAGCGCTGTCAGTTCGGAATTTGTAATCTCTATTTTTAAACGCACTGCCTGCTTAACAATTTTCTTCGCCTTCCTTGGAGCAGTTACTGAGAAATATGATCTTATCCTGTCCCTTAGAGATTTTGCTTTGCCGATATAAATTATTTCATTCCTTGAATTCAGGAAATAATATACTCCCGGCATATCCGGCAGCCCGGCTATATCTTTCCCGAGCTGCTTTCCTAATTTCAGGTTCGTTTCTTCCTTGACCTGTGGAATGAACTGGAAGTTAATTAATTCTCCGATAGTTCTTATCTTTTCTTTCTTTACTGCCTGTTTAATCATCTTAAGCAAAATCAGTGCAGTAACTTCTGCATCGGGAAGAGCCCTGTGAGGCCGCTTGTTTTTTAATCTCAAGTGCCGCCCGACAGAGTTCAGGGAACAGCTTCTTAATCTTGGGTATAGCCTTTTTGCCAATCGAAGAGTGCATAGAAAAGCGCCGGAATGATCGGGAAGAAATTCGGAAAGCTCCAGTCCGCTGAACGCCAATTCTCTTCTTAAAAAACTTTTATCAAATGAAATATTATGTGCCGTTAAAACGGAATTGGAAATAAACCTGCATATATCGGCGGCGGCATCTTCGAAAAAAGGAGCATTGTAAACATCTTCATCGGAAATGCCCGTAAACCGCGTAATGTAATTCGGAATTGCTCTTTTAGGATTAATTAATGTATGGTAGGTTTCTGTTATTTTTAATTTGCTTATTTTAACTATCCCGATTTCAATAATATTGTTGTACCTGGGAGATACTCCGGTAGTCTCAACATCAAAGACGCAGAAATCGGCTTCCGACAGCGGCAGCTCAAAAATACCGGGTTCATTCATAATTGATTATCTCATATATTCTAGAATAACTGACCTGAGTGTCCGATATTCATTATTCTATGTTCGATATTCGAAATTCATTTTCATTTAATTTAATACAAAGTCTTTATTGTTTTGAGAAAATTTACATCCAATCTTATTGATAATAAATCCTTTCTCATTTTGGAAAGGGCAGGGATGAGATCTTGATAGTAAAGAATCATTTCGTATTCTTAATGATTATTAAGAAATCTTGGTTACCAGGATATTTAGGCACCGCTGTTTTTATCTCCCTTTTTGATCAAGCCGGAATTTTTCATTTACTCCATTTATAAATATATTTCAATTTTATTTTATTACGAATATGGCGTCAATAAACATACTTTTCATCGGAGATATAATCGGCAAGCCCGGATTGGATCTTGTTCAAACCTGGCTGCCAAGCTTAATTCAAAAATATAAAAGTGATTTTGTAATTGCCAACGGCGAAAATGCCTCCGACGGAAAAGGATGCACCGATAAGGAAGGGAAACTCCTTTTCGGACTCGGGGTACATGTAATTACCGGGGGCAATCATACCTGGGATAAACACCAGTCGCAGGATTACCTTAAGAATGAGCCGCGTTCATTACGGCCTCTAAACTACCCGAAGGGAACTTATGGAAACGGCTATAATATATCCGAAACTAAAAACGGGAAAGTTGCAGTAGTAAATTTGCAGGGCCGTACATTTATGGCGTCGATCGATTGTCCTTTCAGAGCTGCCGATTGGGTCCTGACGAAAATAAAATCCGAAACAAATATTATCATAATAGATTTCCATGCCGAGGCTACCGCAGAAAAAAATGCCATGATTCAGTACCTCGACGGAAAAGTAAGCGCCGTAATCGGAAGTCATACCCATATACAGACTGCAGATGAAAGAATTTTTCCTCAAGGATCGGGGTACATTACGGATGTCGGAATGACCGGGCCTTATGACTCGGTAATCGGAATGAAAACGGTTGCGGCCGTGAACCGTTTTATTTACCAGACTCCCCAGAAATATGAAACAGCTTCAGACGATAATCACCTCTCCGGGGTTTTTTTAAAGGTTGATAAAGATTCGGGAAAAACAATTGAAATAGAAAGAATTTTATTCCCCGATTTTATAAAAAAAGTCTAAGCCTCATGCTGAATTTCCCTTTGCCTAGAATCGATAAAGATGAAGCATTAAGGGATATGCTTCTTCCTTTCTGCCGGATTAAAAAAGGTTCTATCTGGAAGGATCCCAAAGGAATGCATAAAATAGCCTGTATCGATGCTGCCGATTCCTCCTCCGTAAATAAATTCTTAAATAAAGAAAAAGCAGTTCTTGCAGTCCAGGATCCTCCTTATAACTTTGTAGCATTCAAGGAATTAAACCTGAAAAAATTTATTGACTGGTGCCGGTGCTGGATTGAAAATACTTTTTCATCTCTCGATGAAAATTCTTCTCTTTATGTTTGGCTGGGCGCAGATCAAACTAACCATTTTGAACCTTTTGCAGAGTTCATACAAATGATGAAATCTTCCGGATTTGAATCAAGAAGCTTTATTACAATGAGAAATCAGAGAGGATACGGCACTCAAAAAAACTGGATGTCTGTAAGACAAGAGCTGCTGTATTATGTTAAGGGGAAACCCTACTTCAATATTGACTCGGAATATACAGACATTCCAAAAGTATTGAAGGGCTATTATAAAAAAGTAAACGGACAAATTACCGAAAACCTGCAGCGCAGCAAATCAAACAATATCAGGGCAGGTAACGTATGGATTGACATCCAGCAGGTTTTTTACCGGATGGAGGAAAATGTGAACGGCTGCTATGCGCAAAAACCTTTAAAAGCAATGGAGAGAATTATTAAAGGAAGCAGCAAAAAGGGAGATCTCATAATTGATTTTTTCTCCCATGCGGGTACAACATTATTGTCATCTGAAATTAACGGAAGAAAATGCTTTACTTCCGACTTGGATCCGGTTTTCTGTGAAATAACTTTACGCAGGCTTGAAAATTTCCGTAAGAATAAAAAAACCGGATGGCAGAATTCCAATCCCTTTGCCGATGAAATTATTAATGATAAAAGATTGAGAAATTATCTGGATCAAAAAATGCTAACTGCTGAATCTCAGGGCAGATGAAAACAGCTCACATGAAATGCCAAGTTGATTATCAATAAAAATATAATGATTATTCACTTCCGGGAGGAAGTGCAGCTTCGTCCCCTAAAATTTTAAAGTAAATTTAGAATAATAAAGTTTCTCAAAGCATTTTCTTAGTATATTAAATTTAATATGGTCGAAGCTGACGCTTCGATCTGCAAATCAAAGGAGTAAAATGGTTTTAATTGACGGGAAAAAAGTGGCCGAACAAATCAGGATCGAGCTCAAAGAGAAAATATCTGAGCTGGTTAAATCGGGCAAAAGTGTTCCCGGGCTTGTTACAATCCTGGTCGGCGATAATCCTGCTTCTCATATTTATGTAAATAATAAGGTGAAAGCCTGTGAAGAGATAGGAATGAGGACCAAAAAAGAGGTCCTTGATGCGTCTGTTTCAGAGAAAGATCTCCTTGCTTTAGTAAGATCTTACAATGATAATGATGATTTTCATGGAATCCTTGTACAGATGCCGCTGCCGAAGAATTTTAATGAGGAAAAAATCATTGAAGCGGTTTCTCCTTCCAAAGATGTTGACGGGCTTCATCCGGTAAATGTCGGAAACCTTGTTATCGGCAAAGAAACATTTGTTTCATGCACTCCTGCAGGGATCCAGGAACTGCTCATAAGATATAATATTGAAACTGCCGGGAAGCATGTTGTGGTAGTTGGCAGAAGCAGCCTTGTCGGAAAACCGATCGCAAATCTAATGTTTCAAAAGAAACAGAATGCAAACTCTATTGTTACAATCTGTCATTCTGCGGCAAAGGATATTTCGGTTTATACAAAACAGGCCGATATTTTAATTGCCGCAATGGGCAGTCCGAAATTCATCAAAGGAAATATGGTTAAAGAAGGTGCAGCAGTAATTGATGTCGGGATTAACAGAATTGAAGATAAAACGCATCCTAAAGGAACCAGAATTGTCGGCGACGTTGATTTTGATGAGGTCTCTAAAAAAGCTTCGTTTATTACGCCGGTACCGGGAGGAGTCGGGCCGATGACTATTGCAATGCTGCTGAAAAATACATATAAAGCATATGTATGGTATGGAGCATAAAGAAGAACCCTGTTAATAAACTTTTAGATCGTAAATTGCGACCTTAAAGGAATAGCATTGGTAATATTTTTGAACCTCAAGTAATGCAAAATTTTGAAATCACAAATTATGATTTCATATCAATTCGGAGATATTGAAAACCAAAATGATAAAAAATAATATAATTCCCATAGTACGAATTGAAAAAAAGATTTATTTAATTAGAAATCAAAAAGTAATGATTGATAAAGATCTGGCTGGGCTTTATGGAGTTCCTACAAGAAGGTTAAATGAACAAGTAAGAAGAAATATTGAAAGGTTTCCGGAAGACTTCATGTTTCAATTATCAAAATTGGAATATGATTCTTTAAGATCGCAAAATGCGATCATAGAAAAAGGTCGGGGGAGATACAGCAAATATCTTCCGTATGCTTTTACGGAACAAGGGGTTGCAATGCTTTCAAGTGTGCTTCGCAGTAAGAAAGCTGTTAAGGTTAATATTCAAATAATGCGCACATTTGTAAAGCTCAGAGAAATTCTTTCCACCCATAAAGAGCTTGCTCAGAAGTTGAAAGAGCTTGAACTGAAAATTGATTCGCACGATCAGCAGATACAGGCAATCTTTGAAGTAATAAACCAGCTCATGGAGCCTCCTGAAAAACCCAAAAAAAGGATAGGCTTCTAATTCGATGAAGAGCGAAAGTATAATTATGAATATTTCTGATGATTTGGTATTCGGCATCTTAAAAGAATTTAATGCCGCGTTTAATCCTGAAAAATTGACAAGGAAAATACTTTCTCCGGGAGAATTAGCCCAAAAGATCGACCATACATTATTGAAACCCGATGCGGCAGCCGGAGAAATTAAAAAATTATGCGGTGAAGCGCTCGAATATAAATTTGGGTCGGTATGCTGTAATCCGTTTTTTGTTCCTTTATGCAAAGAATTATTACGAGATGAAATTAGGATCTGCTCGGTAATCGGATTCCCGCTCGGAGCATCAAAAACAGAAATAAAAAGAATTGAGGCTTCAACGGCACTTTCAGACGGAGCAAAAGAGATAGACATGGTATTGAATATCGGCATGTTAAAAGAAAAAAATTATGGTTATGTTTTTAATGATATTAGTTCTGTTGCGGAAGAAGTGAAAAAACAAAATGGAATCTGCAAAGTAATTTTGGAAACATGTTTGCTGAGTGATGAAGAAAAAATAAATGCCTGCTTAATCAGCAAGGCAGCAGGCGCAGATTTTGTAAAAACCTCAACCGGTTTCGGAAAAAGCGGGGCAAATATTAAAGATGTTGCATTGATGAAATCAGCCGTCGGAGATAAAATGAAAATTAAAGCATCCGGCGGAATAAAAACCAGGGAAGATGCGGAATTAATGATTGCAGCCGGTGCGGATAGGATAGGAACCAGTTCGGGAGTAAAAATAATAGGATCAATTTAGAAATAAACATTACCGTATTATAAAAATTTAATAAAGAGCCGATTTCATCTTTTTAATTATTCATTGTTAATTTTTAATTGTTAATATTCATGGTTTTAGATATAATAATCAGGAAAACGGACGACGGCTTTACGGCGGAAATTCCGTCTCTTAGCGGCTGTGAAAGCTGGGCGCACGATGAAGATACGGTAATGGATAAAATTCTGGAGCTTGCGGAATTTTATTTAAAAACAAACAGGAAAAAATTTAAAATAGATAAGGCAAGACGGACAAGCAATAAATCGGTCTATAAATTAGTATTTAATAAAAGTGAAATCCTTTAAATCCGAAAAAAGACAGAAAAAGATTATTTCAGTCGTTAAAGAACGGCAGTTCTCGATGAGGGTCGTCCTGGAGAACATACATAACCCTCATAATGTAAGCGCGATTTTCAGGACATGCGATGCCGCAGGTGTACCTTCGGTCTCTTTAATCTATAATAAGGAATCTTTCCCTAAAATCGGGAAGAAAAGCTCCGCTTCGGCATTTAAATGGGTTGAAAAAGAAAAATTTAACAGCGTTAAGGACTGCTACGATAAGCTTCATGGTGAGGGATTCGAAATTTACGCATCTTCTCTGTCGGAAGATTCCGAAAATCTTTTTAACCTGGATTTGACCAAGAAAATAGCTTTCGTTTTCGGGAATGAACACAGAGGTGTTTCGGTGGAAGCTGAAAAGCTTTCGGATAAAAGATTTTTGATACCGATGTTCGGGATGGTTCAAAGCTTGAATGTATCTGTTGCTGCCGGAATAGTTTTATTTGAAGCATTCAGGCAGAGAAAAGAATGCGGCATGTATGGAAAGAATAACCCGGAAACGGAGGAAATTATAAGCACCATCGAAAAATGGAATAAAAAGTAAAAAGTAAAAAGGAAAAAGGAAAAAGGAAAAAGGAAAAAGGAAAAAGTGAAGCAGGAATTCAACAAAATTGATCATATAAACGGCGAACTTGAGCTCCCCGGGGACAAATCAATTTCCCACCGCTCAGTGATGTTCTCGTCATTGGCAAAAGGTAAATCCGTAATAAGGAATCTTTCCGCGGGCGAAGATGTTAAATCTACGCAGAAATGTTTTATGCAGATGGGAATTGAAATAAATAAAAAATCAGATTGTATTGAAGTTTCAGGCAAAGGATTTAAAGGATTAAAGAAGCCCTCGGCACCGCTCGACGCAGGAAATTCGGGCACGACTACAAGGTTGATCAGCGGAATTCTTGCCGCCCAGGATTTCGAATCCGTCATAGTCGGCGATGAATCTCTTTCCGCAAGACCCATGAAAAGGATAATTTCTCCTTTAAGCCTGATGGGCGCCAGGTTTGAAGCCGCTGAAAATTTTACACTGCCTTTAAAAATATTTCCGGCCGAAGAAATAAAAGCCGTCAGCTATGAGCTGCCTATTGCCAGCGCACAGGTAAAAAGCGCGGTGCTGCTGGCCGGCCTTCACTCCGATGAAACTACTTCCGTCATTGAGAAGATCCCTTCAAGAAATCATACCGAGAAAATGCTGAACCTCAAGCATGAATTGAAAAATTCTAAAAATATAATCTATGTTTCAAAGAAAGATTACCCGGAGCCGAAAGAATATTTTGTACCGGGAGATATTTCAACTGCCGCTTTCTTCATAGTTTTAACGCTGCTCGCTGAAAATTCTTTCC
>DATKLQ010000274.1:0-2558 GCA_035542335.1 Ignavibacteriaceae bacterium
GCATTGATAATGCAAAAAAGATATGGTGGGATGTCCGGATGCATCCATATTTTGATACTCTTGAATTCAGAATATGCGACATTCCGTTAAGAGTAGATGAAACAATCGCGATAGCGGCATTATTCCAGGCGGTAGTTGCAAAACTTTACAAACTTATAAAACAAAACCTCGGATTCAGATTATACCGCAGAGCTTTAATTTCGGAAAATAAATGGCGAGCTGCACGCTACGGTCTTTCAGGTAAGTTGATAGATTTCGGTAAAAAAGAAGAAGCGGATGTTAAATTATTAATCGGCGAACTCCTGGATTTTGTAGATGATGTGGTTGATCAATTAGATTCGAGGAAAGAAATAGAATATGTTAAACAAATGTGTGAAATGGGATCGGGCGCAGACAGGCAGATAGCTATTTGGGAAAATACCAATGATATTAAAAATGTGGTTGATTTTATTATTGAGGAAACCCACATCGGATTAGATAAAAATATATAAACTTAGATACTATCTAAAATTTTAGGATTTCCATGAGCAGCAATATAAAAAATATTGAATTCGATACTGAGTTATCTCCCGGAGCTTACAATGCGATTAACGTATGCTTAAGATTAAAACCTGAAGAAAGAATAACCTTAGTTACCGATGAAGAGAGCATTGAGATTGCCGCATCCCTGGTAAATGAAATTGAAAAAACCGGTTCGAAGTATAGATTATTTTTGCTGGAAGATATTGCTAATCGTCCCCTTAAAAGAATGCCTGAAATAATCCTCAACGACCTGCCAAAATCCCAAGCGAGCATCCTAGCTGTAGTTACACAGCCAAATGAACTTCAATCAAGGATTCAAATGCTTTCTCTTATTAATAAGAATAAGATCAGGCATGGTCACATGGTAAACATAAGTAAACAAATCATGCTTGAGGGAATGAGGGCCGATTTTCTTGAAGTTGATGACCTAAGCAGAAAGCTGGTTGAAAAAGCACGTAAAGCTAAAGAAATCAGGGCTGTTTCCGGAGGAGGAACTAATATAAAAGCTGAGTTTTCTCCGAATCTTAAGTGGATTAAAACCAGCGGAATAATATCGCCCGACGAATGGGGAAATTTGCCGGGGGGTGAAATTTTTACCGCGCCCTTTAATTTAAACGGTCGATTCGTCGTTGACGGGGTTGTCGGCGATTATTTATGTCAAAGATACGGGGATCTTAAAGAATTTCCTTTGACAATTGAAATAGTTAATAATAAAATTAAAGAGCTGCACTGTGAAAATCAGGAACTGCTTAATGAATTTACTGCTTATACTATGTCTGACGAAAACAGCAGCAGAGTCGGGGAATTTGCAATCGGGACAAATACTGCCGTAAAAAATATTATCGGCCAAATTTTACAGGATGAAAAACTGCCGGGTGTTCATATTGCTTTCGGCAATCCGGCTCCCGAACATACGGGAGCAGACTGGACATCTTCTACTCATATTGACTGCGTCGGCCGCGGCTTTGATATCTGGATGGATGAGGATAAAGTAATGGAAAATGGGAAATTCCTCATTTAAAATGGTTGACTGAATTAAGTGAATGATCCGTTCAATTTTTTATCATTTACCCGTGCAGAAGGACAGGCAGGCATTTAATCATTCACCATGCAATAATTCATTCTTATAAGTTCCAATTTATATTCGGAATTTAGCTTAATAAAAATGAAAGCAAGTTCAAATGGTCCCGGAGCTTCGTAAAAAATATAATTATGAATTTTCTCAAAAAAAATATGAAGAATTTATTGATGATTTAAATACAGCTAAAGCTTTCCCGGTTGATTTCCGGGTTTCCGAGACTCCTTTATTTCTTTCAAATGAACTTACACAGAAGCTTATCAAGGCCGCGGAAGAAATTACAAATAAGCTCCAAACTCCTGATTTTAAGAAAAAATCCGAAGAAGCTATACCCAGAGGATTGTCCGTACCAAACGAAGATGATCACCCGGCATTTCTCCAAATTGATTTTGCTGTATGTAAAACCGATGAAGGATATACACCGCAGCTTATCGAGCTGCAGGGTTTTCCGTCTCTTTACTGCTTCCAGGTTTTCTTGGAAGAAAGATATAGGGAACACTTCTCCATCCCGGCAATTCTTACAACATATTTTAACGGACTGAATAAAGCTTCTTACATAAAACTTTTACAGGAAATTGTACTTAAAAATAATGAACCGGAAAACGTCGTCCTCCTTGAAATAGAGCCGGATAAGCAGAAGACAAGAATTGATTTTGCCTGTACAAAAGATTTGATAGGGATTGATTCGGTGGATATTTCAGCTATAATTAAAAAGGAAAAAAAATTATTTTATAAAAGAGACGGAAAAGAAATACAGATAAAAAGAATTTATAACCGCGTTATTTATGATGAGCTGCAAAGGAAGAATGTTCAATTCAATTTTAATTTTACCGACGAACTGGATATTGAATGGGCAGGGCATCCGAATTGGTTTTTTAAGATCAGCAAGCATTCGCTTCCTTTATTAAAAAGCAGTTTTGTGCCGCATTCTTATTATTTGAATAAAGCAGCCAAATAT
>DATKLQ010000275.1:0-5012 GCA_035542335.1 Ignavibacteriaceae bacterium
AGTTTTTAAAGTTGCTGCAAAACCGAGCCAGCCGAACTCGCCGTCAATATATAATGAAGCTGCAGCTACCGGATCATTTTTAAAATAGCCCAAATAGTGAATCCAATTATCTCTCTGGACAAAATCAAAGAACCAGGGATACAGTTTCTCATCCCACTCAAAACTTTTGATTAGTATTTCGGCAAAATGTTTTGCCCCGGGTTTTCCTATCTGGTCAATAATAAGGTCGGATTTAATTTCTTTAACCGGGGAATCATTTCTGTAAAGCTTGCTCCAGTTATTATAATGGGTAAAGCCGAAAAAATTCAGCTTCTTAAGATTTATTTCAGTTAATAATTCGGGCTGAACCTGGAGAAAAAATCTAGGCACACCGGAATTTTTAAACTCCTTAATAATTTCAGTAAGTAATTCATTGGTTATTTCGTTTTCCGATTCAAATCCCAATACTCGGTTCAAAGCTAGAACATCAGCTGAAGCCGTTATGGTAAGTTCGGCTGAACTTAATGATCTGTATTTGAGCCCCAGAGATCCGGCAGTTTTAGGCGAAGCAGACTTGAAAATATCAACCCATGCTTTCTTTTCTACTGATTCCAGCTTATTATAAAAAGACTTCTTTAATATTTCAGTTTGATTTAAGAGATTCTTCATTGACTAGATAAGTTTAATTTATTGTAGGACGGATATTCTTGTCTGTCCATAAAATTAAGTCAAATAAATTAAGAATATATACTTTTTTAATAGTTGAGCAGAGGCAAAGGATTATTATAAAATTGCAAGATTACAAGATTAAAAGATTTAAAGATTAAAAGGATAAAGATTTTTTTATTCAGCTTTTTTTCCGAATTCAGGATCGATAGGAAGTGTTCTTATAATAAAATATCCGGGGATCAGTGTTATTAATATCCATATGAAAAAAAGTTTGTAACCTAAAAACTCTTCTATTATTCCGCTGAACGCCCCGGGTATCATCATGCTTAAAGCCATAAAGCCCGTACAGAGAGCATAGTGAGAAGTTTTAAATTCGCCTTCAGAAATAAAAATCATAAATAATAAATACCCTGCAAAGCCGAATCCATACCCAAACTGTTCACCTGCAACGCACAATGTAATAAGGAAATAATTATCCGGCTGAAAAAAAGCTAAATAGATATACAGAATGTGCGGAAGATTTATTGCCGCAAACATCCACCAGATTAATTTTTTAAAACCTTTCCTTGAAATTGTAATGCCTCCAAGTATGCCCCCAAGAGCTAAAGCGCCGACTCCTAAAGTGCCGTAGGCGAATCCAACTTCGGCAGTTGTAAGGCCTAGCCCCCCTATGTTCTTAGGATCCAATAAAAAAGGCTGCGCAAGTTTCACAAGCTGCGCTTCCCCGAACCTGTAAATTAAAAGAAAAGCGATCGCCGATCCTATCTTCTTCTTTTTAAAAAATTCTTCGAAGACTTTTATGAAAACCGAAAAAAAATGTTTTTCACTTTCGTGCGCAGGTTTATCGTTCTTCGGGTAAGGAAGAATGAAATTATGGTAAATAAAAAAGAGCAGGAACAAGATAGTAATAAATATGAATGTTACATTCCATGCTGCAGGAATAGAAGATTTATTTTCGTAATATCCGGCAATAATCAAAACCAAACCCGCTGTGGCCATGGCAAGCCTGTAAAATGTGCTTCTTATACCGACATAAAAAGCCTGCCGACTGCTGTCAAGCCCAAGCATATAAAAGCCGTCCGCAGCAATATCATGTGTAGCTGAACATAGGGCAATCAAGCTAAAACAGAGCATAGTATAGAGGAAGAAATCGGGAAGAACGGCTGTGAATGCGACTCCAGCCAATCCTGCCGTAACCAGAAGCTGCATTAAAATTATCCAAAGTCTTTTTGTTTTAATGATATCTACGATGGGGCTCCACAGCGGTTTTAAAACCCATGGGAAATAAAGCAGGCTTGTATAGAATGCAATCTCCTTATTCGATACATCCATTCTTTTATAGAATGCTACCGAAACCGTCATGACCATTACATAAGGAATTCCCTCGGCATAATAAAGGCTAGGCACCCAAAGCCAGGGATTTCTCCATTCAGCCTTTTTTAACATTCTGTTTATTTTGATCTATTTTTTGAGATAGATAAGCTTTAGCGAGCAGAACAGCTCCTTCTACAGGTGCTTTTTCCGGTATAGTTAATTTTATAGATGGAAGCTCCCTTAATTTTTCCTTTAATCTTCTAGAGTAGATATTATCTTTATCCAGCAAGCTTCCGGCGAGTGCTGTATTAAGCTCAGGTGTATTAATTTTGGCCAGCATGGCTTTCAAATGAGCGAGAAGCTCTTCAATTTCCTCATCGATGATTTTCAGCGCGGCAGGATCTTTCAATTCGGCTGCTTCCAGCAGCAAAGGCGCTGCTGAAGCGATATCAAATTCCTTATGGTAGATTTCCGAAATTAGATCTTCGGGTGAATTAATTTTAAATCTCTCCTTCAGCATTTTTGTAATGATAGTAGCCGTTCCTCTTCCGTCATATTCTTTGGCTGCGGCAATAAGAGCTTTTTTACCGAGAATATAGCCGCTTCCCTCGTCCCCCAGGTATCTACCGAATCCTCCTGCCCTGTAGAAATTTCCCGCGGAATCTTTCCCCATAATTATTGAACCTGTCCCCGCAATAAGTATGCAGCCGGGTCTGCCGGGGAAAGCTGCCTCAAGAGCGACTTTTGCATCGCTTTCAACAATCAATTTTTTAAGAACGATATTTTTTTCTTTCAAATAATCTTTAAATCCCTTTTCGAATTTCAATGCGTCATTCTTTCTCCCGGCTCCCGCGGTACCGATTAGAACAATATAAATATTATTATAGTCAATTTTAAGCTTATTCACACATTGCTTTATCAAAGAGAAAATATTTTTTGAAGCAGCTTTCATCCCGATTATTAAAAAGTTCGATGGTCCGCCGGTGCATTCGTATAAAGCTTTGCCGTCAAGGTCGGCTATGATGCACCTGGTTTTTGTTCCGCCTCCGTCCATTCCGATAATGTACTTCATGGCCATTATTTTCCCATATCAATAATGAAATTAAAAAATAAGGTAGTATTAAAATAAGAAAGTCTAAATATTCAATCGAATCAACTTAGGAAGCCTTATGTAACAAAAAAAGTTAGTAACTTAGCAACTTAGTAACTCAATAACTTAATAACTCAATAACTCAGTATCTTAAGAAGTTAATGAGTTAATAGGTTAATAAGTTATTAAGTTATTAAGTTAATCTTTGCTGTCTAATTAGTCTTCCTGGTTTAACGCGATCTTTCTCATTCTCTTTCTCATTCTCTTTCTCTTTTTTATTTCTTATTTTGCGGGAGAGTTTATGATATATGATATGGCTAAAATAACTGCCCTGGAAGAATACTTTAAGCCTTTCAGGGAAAATATAATTGGATACAACCAAACCTTCCAATCTCCCTACGGTATAAAAAGAATTGTTTATGCGGACTGGATTGCCAGCGGCAGGCTTTATTCTCCTATCGAGAAAAAAATGCTTGAAGAAGTAGGTCCCTATGTCGGCAACACTCATTCCGAATCAAGCATAACCGGAACCTTAACTACTCTTTCTTATAAGCAGGCTCATGAAATTATCAAAAAGCATGTTAATGCCGGGCCTGATGATGTTATTATTACAAAAGGATCCGGAATGACTGCAATGGTAAATAAATTCCAAAGGATTCTAGGAATTAAAGTTCCTGAACAGCTTAGGAATTTTGTAAATCTTCCGCCTGAGTTAAAACCTGTTGTATTTGTAACACATATGGAGCACCATTCAAATCATACATCTTGGAGCGAAACTATTGCCGATGTTGTGGTAATTGAACCGGATAAAGAGGGAACAGTTGACCCGGAAAATTTAATCAAGGCAATTGAAAAATATAAAAACAGGAAAATGAAAATCGGTGCCTTTACGGCATGCTCAAATGTAACCGGAATTAAAACTCCTTATTATGAACTTTCAAAGATTATACATTCTTTCGGAGGGATTTCATTTATAGATTTTGCATGTTCTGCTCCTTACGTAAACATTGATATGCATCCGCCAGATGCTTTAATGAAATTAGATGCCGTATCTTTTTCACCTCACAAATTTCTCGGAGGCCCGGGCTCACCCGGAGTTCTTATTTTCGATTCGAACCTGTATTCAAACAACAGCCCCGATGACCCGGGGGGAGGAACCGTTGACTGGACAAACCCATGGGGTCAGTATAAATTTATTTCCGATATCGAAGCAAGAGAAGACGGAGGTACCCCGGCCTTCCTTCAGACAATAAAGGCAGCACTTGCAGTACAGCTTAAGGAAAAAATGGGTGTGCCAGAAATGGAGCTGAGGGAAAGTGAAATTGTCAAAAAAGCTTTTAAAGAATTAGGAAAAATTCCTGAAATTGTAATACTTGCAGGTAATGTTGAGGATCGCCTCGGCGCACTCTCGTTTTATATCAAGAATATTCATTATAACCTTGTCGTAAAATTATTGAATGACCGTTTCGGCATCCAGGTTAGGGGAGGATGCTCATGCGCGGGCACCTACGGGCATTATCTTCTCCATGTAAGCCCCAGCCAATCCAAGCATATTACCGATTTAATCGATCATGGTGATCTTTCGGAAAAACCCGGATGGGTCCGCCTTTCTTTTCACCCGACTACTACCGATGAAGAAATTGATTTTATAATGGATTCAATCAGACAGGTTATAAGAAATATAGATTCATGGGAAAAAGATTATAAATATTCCGCCTCCAGGAATGAATTTATTAACCTTTCTTCCCGTATAGATCCGGAAAAAGGAATAAAAGATATTTTTTTATTTGAGTGATTAAATTAGAATTTTAAGATTTGAAAGATTAAAAAATTTAAAGATTGGAAACTTCATCATCTCAAAATAATTTTGATCTGTCTAATCATTAGACTTAATCTAACTATAATTTTGTTTAATAATTAATCCATCTAATTCTTGATTCAGAGAAGAATAAGCAATTAT